>JBMNOU010000031.1:0-21931 GCA_050943215.1 Christensenellales bacterium
CTCAATTCTATCTTCTGGCAACCTCCGATGCCCTGTAAAACAACATGTTTTTAGCTTTTTCATAACACCCATTCCCTCTAAAATATAATGCGCTAATTATTAGTGCATTATAAAAATAATATCACACTTTCCACTTAAAATGAATCTGTATTAAGTGCATATTTAGCTTTTGAAAGGAAGGGTGATATCATGAAGAAAAACAAACATTTCAGCATTCGAATTGATGAGGATATATTACAAAAGTTTCACTACGTCGCTAAGTATGAGGATCGTTCTCCAAGTGGACAAATTATGTATCTGATCAATAACTGTATTCGGGATTTTGAAGAAAAACATGGTGCGATCGAATTACCCAAGAAGACCAGGGAGTAAAACAGGCTGCAAATCGCAAGCTTCATTTCCTTTAATGTGTGTCTTGATTGCTACGTTGCTATCTTCAAGCAATAGGACGGAGAGATACTTTTCTCACAAATAGTTTTCTTGGTTTCATCTTATGAGAGAAGGACGGCCGAAGCCGTCCTTTCACAAGTTAGACATATATTATTTCCTCATTGACGATTTCCTGCGCATGTAATCTAATCATATTCATTTTTTGTACCCATTCCATCTGATTTTCTGCTTTCAGTTTTTCTGTTACGTTCTCTTTTTCGGCCAGTTGCTGCACCAGCAGCTCAAAGCGTTTCTCTGCCTGTTCATTGACATTGGCAATATAAGCCTGTAATTTGCCGGAAGTGAGTAGTTCGGTATACATTGCTTTTTTATGCGCCTTGATGTAACGCCTATGCCGCTCCCCATGTACGCCAACTGTATAATCCTCATCAGTTTTCGGCAATGCTAAGTCCGGTAAATAATAATCGCCATGCAGGATATAGTTGATTCCGGTTTTTTCATCTGTAAATTGCTTGTTCATTGTGTTTCCTCCCTTATCTCTCATAATTGTTCTTAGAACGGATGGGCCTCTTAACAGCCCTTTCTTCTGCTTTTGTACGGGATATAATAGCATCCACCTGTTTCTCTCCGATCGACTTCCGGACGTGCTTATAATCCCGGGCTAACTCGCTAAGCTGTTTGTTTTCCTTTTGCGTCTCGCCAATTCTATCCATTAATCTGTTATTCTCGGAATAGGCTTGCAATAACCTACTCTTTAAATCCTTCACAGATGCTTTCAAATCTAAATATTGTGCAACGATACTACGAACAATTTCCTTCAGTTTTTTAATGAATGGGTTAACGATTTTTATTTTATAAGTGTTTGCGCTCATTAGCCGTGCCGGCTCCGGCAGCTGCCATTCAGGGTCATTGTCATATTTATCCATACTTAGTCCAATTAAATCTTCACACTTCTGTAATTCCTCAATTCTGCTTTCTAATTGCGTTACTTCCTCCGCACGCATCTTTTTCTCAAACTCCAAAACGGATAAATGCTTTGCATGCGTACCCTTCTGCTCCCATTCAATATCGTATCGCGCCATAACCGTGGCGAGTGCTTCTTTTTCAGACTGTACCCATTGATTCCATTCTGTTTCCCGGCGACTACCGCCATTAAAGCCCTGTGCCGCTAACGCTTGCTTAAGCGATATCCTGGTCTCAAGCCCTCTTTTGCTGTTGGTGGTAAAAGGGATAAAGTCAATATGCAGATGTGGTGTTGCCTCATCCATGTGCAGATGCGCCGAGAATACACGCATATTGGGATTGCGTCTTTGAAAATCTTTATAATATTCATCCAATACTGCTGCCGCAATCTCCCCATCTAGGCTTGTCGCATCCATATCACCGCGATTTCCTATTTGCAGAATAATCTCATGAAAAGGCTTTTCCTGCTTGCCGGAGCGTATTTTTTCGTAATAATCTTTTATAATGCGGTCAGAGCGAGTTTGCTTTTCGTTATATTGCTTGACTGATTTACTAAACAATTCTCGATAAACTGTTTTGATGTTCTCGTTACAATAGGAACGATTCAATTTCGAGCGCTCTGGATCGGTATTGGCTGCATGAAACTTTCTACTATTGTGATTGACCGACCCTTTTCCAACCATTACACTGATCGTACGCTTCATTCGCACATCCTTTCTTTCGGCAGGTAGGCTAGTTTTGTTACTTTTGTCAAAAGTAACGCAAAAGCACTTTCGACACTCGCAAGCCGTTGGCTGCTCCTATCAAAAGATGCTGTTGCGCTCTCCGAGGGGATATGGGGCTTTGCCCCGCTGTCTGCGGACAGCTCCCCAGTGCTCATCACCCTTTGAAAAGGGTGGCCGCACAGCTAACCTAAACTTTGCACACTCGCCGTTGGGCAGGAGGAATGGCGCTGCCATCCCTCTGCTGTCGAGTGTTATCCGTGAACAAAAGTCAATGGGTTCAGGTTGTATTGTCTTGCGACAATCTCCACCCGCAGGTATGCCCCATTGACATTTTCTCCGCTCCCGTGATGGTCGTGACGATGGTGACGGTGTTTTGAGCACCGCCCCCACTGTCAAAAACATCGACACGACCGTCACCATCGTCACGCCTCAGAAACATCCAAACTCAATTTGATATTTCTTCCGGAGTGGGTGCGGTTGCTTTCATAGCGAATATGGTATTCATTCCACAGTCTGTCAGAGCCGACATTCAGCCTACGTGTCAAAACGTTTGGCTGAATATTCATCCTATCCAATCCTTCAATCAATTCCGTTGCGCTACCGCTCCATTCGGGAGCGACAGTCGTTACCAAATGAGCGATGGCCTCAAGTATCGGATCAGGCGGCTCCTTCCAAAGCTGAGTTTCCTTATCAGTCAACTGCCACAGACAGTGTTCACGGTCAAAGAGAAGATGCAGCTTTTGATCCTGCTGATCTCTGCCGACAACTTCTAAAACGGCTTTATTTTCCGTGCGCTTTTCCTTCTGCATGATGAACGCGCCGTCTGCAGCTCCTAGTAGACCGTTGGTGCCGGATATGGTGTCGAAAGAATCGTTCGCCAATTGCTTTCGCGTGTGATGGACAAGCATAACACAGATGTTGTGATGATCTGCAAATTGTTTGAGCTTCGTCACAATTTCATAGTCGTTGGCGTAGCTGTATTTTTCACCGCCTACCTCACGTACTTTTTGCAAGGTGTCGATGATAATAAGCCTCGTATCAGGATGCTCCCTCACGAATTTTTTGAGCTGACCGTCCAGCCCCTCACTCATATTTTTAGCGTGAGTAGCGAAGTGGAAATCGTCAATGCTATCCATTCCGAACATACGCGATAATCGCTTTTGCAGCCGTGCATAGTTATCCTCAAGTGCAAGGTAGAGGACGGTGCCTTTGTGGGCGGGGTACTCCCATAGGGGAATACCTCCGCTCACATGATAACCAAGCTGTGCCATGAAAAAGGATTTTCCGACCTTCGGCGCTCCGGCGAACAGGTACGCGCCGGAGCATAAAAGACCATCTATGACTTGTGTTCTCGGCTGGTAAACCGTGTCATATTGCTCGGTCAGCGATACGGTATGCAGATAGTCAGGATTGTTCACTTTTCGAAAATAGTCTTGCAGACAGTCCCTCTCAAAATCGTCATTGATTTTAGGCGATTTTTCGGGTATACTGGTTTCAAGTTTTAGCGATGGTGATTGCTCTTCGTCTGTTGCCGCAGACGAATCCAGGGCGATCACTTTTTCTTTGGTTTCAACCATCAGCACTCCTCCTTCAAGCCGTCCATTGTTGTGGTGATAAGCTGAATCGTATCGAGCAGGTCATCATTAACCTGTTCGCCGGAATCAATGCGCTGCAACTCGGTTAGCACCGCCGCCAGTTCATTTCTTAACGCCTTGTACACCCTCGGATTGCCCTGCACCACTACATCAAGGCATTGCAACCGTCGGACGATATAATCCTGCTTGGTCAGGCCGGAGAGACGAACCGCAGTTTCAATCCTCTCATCTTCCTCCGGCGACACACGGAACGCCACCGTCTTGTTGCGCCAGCGACCTTGTCCGTCATAAACTTTGAGTGACATAATCTTCAAACTCCTTTTCCTGTTCTTTGAACATCTAATTTTTCCGCCATCTCCGTCTGCCGCGTGGGAAACAGATGCGCATAGCGATACGTGATGTCGATGCTTTCATGACCCACGCGGTCGGCAATCTCCAGAGCGGTGAAGCCCATATCGATCAATAAACTTATGTGGCTGTGATGAAGATCGTGGATTCTGATGCGCTTTACCCCTGTTTGCTTGGTGCCCCTATCCATCTCGTGATGAAGATAGTGCTTGCTGATGGGGAAAATCCGGCTGTCCGGCTCCACATTGTAAAATTGCTTGAGATAATCCTGCATCTCCTCGCATAAGAACTGCGGCATCGTTATGATACGATTGCTCTTTTTGGTCTTGGGCGTTGTGATGATGTCCTGCCCCTTCAACCGCTGGTAGGACTTATTGATGCGCACCGTCTCGTTTGCAAAATCGAAGTCCGCCGGAGTAAGCGCAAGCAGCTCACCCTCACGGATACCACACCAATAGAGCATCTCAAAGGCATAGTAGGACATCGGCTTATCCATCATGGCATCTGCAAACCGCTCATACTCATCTTTAGTCCAGAACAGCATTTCTCGGCGTTCCTCGGTTCCCATATTGCCTGCTCTCTGCGCAGGGTTAAGTTGCAGCCCGTAGTAGCGGATTGCATGATTGAAAATGCAGCTAAGCTGGTTGTGGACAGTTTTCAGGTAAGTCTGGGAATACGGCTTCCCCCTGACATCGGTCAGCTCGCGCATCTCGTTTTGCCAGTCAATAACGTCCTTCGCTGTAATCTCGGAAAGCTTACGCTTTTTGAAATAAGGAAGGATTTTTTTCTGAATGATGCTATCCTTAGTCAGCCATGTGTTCAGTTTCAGTTTGGGCTTGATGTCCTTTTCATAAAGCTGTACAAAGCTCTCAAAGGTCATATTCAAATCTGCTGTCTTTTGTTGGAGAAACTCTCGCTCCCACGCCAGTGCCTCCTTCTTGGTGGTAAAGCCGCGCTTAAACTTCTGTTGCCGCTCGCCTTTCCAGTCGGTGTAGCGGAATTGCACATACCATGTGCCGTTATCGTAATTCTTAAAAGCTGCCATTATATTCTCCTTTCGCTCTGGTCACGGGTTCCATAAAATTTCTCATAGAAGAACTTCCTATCGATCCGGCCAGAGATCGTGATGCAGCCGGTCTTTTTCAGTTCTGCGTTCATGGAGCGGATTAGCTTATAGGCGTAGGGCTTGGAAACTCCCAATTCCTCCGCTACTTCCTCAACTCGTAAAAACATTTGTCCTGCCACTGAATAACCTCCTTTTCTTGCCCTTTTGGGCATAGTGATTTCTTTAGTGTCGGAATTACTTTCTGGCCGCCATCCGATTCGCCCGGGCGGATGCGCCTTTACCGTGACGCGCGACGGTTATTTCGTTTTAGCTTAACTGTATTTATTTAAGTAGTCTTCATCATACTAACACTATTCCGTTAAGTCAAGCGGTTTTCAAGAAAATGTTTAACTTTTTTATTTAAGTTTTTCTTGACTGTTCTTAAACTTATATGCTATGCTCATCTCAAAGGTCAATCTACTATGAACAGGGGATGATGCTATGGCAATCGGTGAAAGAATCAGATTTATCCGCAATCTGCGCGGCATGACGCAGAAGTATCTTGGAATGGCCATCGGCTTCACTGAAAAAACGGCTGATGTTCGCATGGCTCAATACGAATCCGGCGCTCGAACGCCGAAAGAGAACATGACTGCCGACCTTGCCAATGTTCTGGATGTTCGCCCACAGGCTTTGGCCGTACCCGACATTGACACCGATATTGGCCTGATGCATACTCTGTTTGCGCTTGAAGACTTGCGCGGCCTGAAAGTCTCGGAGATTAACGGCGAGTTGTGCTTGCGGCTTGATAAATCCAGAGGCACGACTTATATGGGAATGCTCGAGATGCTTTCCGCTTGGCTTGAGCAAGCTAAAAAGCTGGAAGCAGGGGAGATCACCAAAGAGCAATACGACCAGTGGCGATACAACTATCCCAAATTTGACACCTCCCAGATATGGGCTAAAGTTCCTTCTCAGGAATTGAGCGATTACATCGTGGACACCCTAAAAGAGAAAGAATAATCACCTTTTCCATACAAACAAAAACGGTCTTGCCGACTTTTCAAAAGTCAGCAAGACCGTTTTATAGGATAAATCCAGATTTACCTGCAAACCACCTACTATACAGGAGTAAACAGAGTAAATCGGGAAATGGCTTCTGCTATCATTTTGCTATCAAATGGAGAAAACAAGCCCCAAAAGTCCTGAGATATCAAGGCTTTTGGGGCTTCGTTAATTACTCCCACTCTATCGTCGCAGGTGGTTTTGACGTAATGTCATAGACTACTCTATTGACATGCGGTACCTCATTTACGATCCTTGAAGAAATCTTTCCAAGCACATCATATGGGATCCTTGCCCAATCAGCTGTCATACCGTCTACGCTAGTGACGGCCCTAAGTGCCACCGTATAATCATATGTGCGCTCATCCCCCATGACACCAACGCTACGCATGCCGGTTAATACCGCAAAATATTGCCAGATATCACCATCAAGCTTTGCCACCGAAATCTCTTCTCTAAGAATGGCGTCTGCATGTTGCAAAATACCGACTTTCTCTCGGGTTACCTCACCAATGATCCTTATCGCAAGCCCCGGGCCTGGGAACGGCTGACGCCAGACAATATAATGTGGCATCCCCATCGTCTCTCCAAGCGCCCTTACTTCATCTTTAAAAAGATCTTTCAGTGGCTCAATGATCTCTTCAAATTCGACATGGTCTGGAAGGCCGCCCACATTGTGATGACTTTTGATCACAGCCGAGGGGCCTTTGCCCGATTCAACGACATCAGGATAAATCGTTCCCTGCGCGAGAAAATTTACCTTTCCTAGCTTCCCCGCTTCCTGCTCAAACACTCGGATAAACTCTTCGCCTATGATCTTTCTCTTCTCCTCAGGTTCCGTTATTCCTTTAAGTTTTGAAAAAAATCTGTCCGATGCGTCAACACAGATAAGCTCTAGATCATACGCATCCGAAAAGATTTCTTTTACTTGATCCGCTTCGTCCTTTCTTAAAAGACCATGATCGACAAATATACAAGTTAGCTGTTTGCCGATGGCTTTTTCAAGTAGCACAGCGGCCACAGAAGAATCGACTCCGCCGGATAGCGCAAGCAGTACACGCCCGCTGCCGATACGTTTTTTTAATTCTGAGACCGCAGTTTCAACGTAATTTTTCATCGTCCATCCTCCGCTTGCATGGCAAATATTATGTAGAAAATTACTAAGAATTTTTGTACCGAATCGAGTATGAACAACCTCAGGGTGAAATTGGACACCATACATACCTTTCTCTTCATTACAGAACGCCGCAGTTTTGCAGCTTTCCGTTGACGCTATAATCTTAAATCCAGCCGGCAAAACATCCACATAATATGTATGGCTCATCCAGCATACGGACCTTTCCTCAACCCCTTGAAAAAGCAGACAGCTTGTATCATATATAATATTCGTTTTTCCGTATTCGGATATTTTTGCACGTTCGATGCTTCCATCTAATATATGCCCTATGAGCTGGCTTCCATAACAGATTCCAAGAATGGGGATACCCATACTAAATATCCGCTCATCACATCTTGGGGCACCTTCGTCAGTAACATTATTCGGTCCGCCGGTAATTATGATGCCAATAGGCTTATACGCCTTTATCAGCTTATATGACGTATTGTATGGAAGTATTTTAGCATAAACAGCCAGATCTCTTACCCGTCTTGCGATAAGCTGGTTATATTGCCCACCGAAATCCAGCACCAGTATTGTTTCTTTCACTTTTATGACCGTCCTGTATAGTTCGGCGCTTCTTTTGTAATATAAATGTCATGTGGATGGCTTTCTGTAAGACCCGCATTCGTGATCCTAATAAATTTCGCTTCTTTGTGCAGGATCTCTAATGTTTGTGCGCCGCAATATCCCATGCCGGATTTGAGACCGCCCACAAGCTGGAATATCGTATCGCTTACCGGCCCTTTGTAAGGCACCCGGCCTTCTACACCCTCGGGTACGAGCTTGTCCGAATGATCTTGGAAATACCTGTCTCTGCTGCCCTTCTGCATTGCCCCGATAGATCCCATGCCGCGATATACCTTAAAGCTCCTGCTCTGGTATATTTCTGTTTCTCCCGGACTCTCTTCGGTCCCGGCCAGTAAGCTGCCAATCATGACTGCATTTGCACCAGCAGCCAGCGCCTTTGTAATATCGCCGGAGAATTTTATCCCGCCGTCAGCGATTGTAGTAATATCGTATTGGCCCGCAGCATCTGCGCATTCGAGTACAGCCGTCAACTGAGGAACGCCAATTCCAGCGATCACACGCGTCGTGCATATAGAACCAGGCCCGATGCCAACCTTAATGCAGTCTGCTCCTGCTTTTATCAGATCAATCGTCCCTTCAGCAGTCGCAACATTGCCGGCAACCACCTGCAGGTCGGGATAAGCTGTTTTCACTTTTTCCACTGTGTCGAGAACATTCTTAGAATGACCGTGGGCTGAATCAATCGTGACAATATCCACTTTGGCAGCAACAAGCGCAGCGGCTCTTTCCATAATGTCATCGGTAATGCCAAGTGCGGCACCTGCAAGAAGCCTGCCGTTTATATCCTTCGCGGAATTTGGGTATTGTATTGCTTTTTCGATATCTTTGATAGTGATAAGGCCTTTTAACATGCCTTTTTCGTCAACAAGCGGAAGTTTCTCGATTTTATGTTTGCCAAGTATTAACTGCGCTTCTGCAAGGGTTGTCCCAAACGGAGCCGTTACAAGATTTTTCGAAGTCATCACCTCGCTGATCCTGCGCGAATAATCGGTTTCAAATCGCAAGTCCCTGTTTGTCAGTATGCCGACCAACTTGCCTTCTTTTGTGATGGGTACACCGGAGATTCTGTATTTTGCCATCAGTTCATTCGCGTCAGAAACAAGATGCTCCGGCGATAGAGAGAATGGGTCTGTAATTACGCCATGTTCGCTTCTTTTTACCTTATCTACATTTGACGCCTGTTCTTCAATCGACATATTCTTATGGATAATGCCGACTCCGCCTTCTCTGGCAAGCGCAATTGCCAGCCGTGCCTCGGTAACCGTATCCATCGCAGCGCTGACGATCGGAATGTTCAGGTTGACGGTTTTTGTCAATCTTGTCTTGACAGATACTTCTGACGGCGTTACAACACTCTTTTTGGGCACAAGCAAGACATCATCAAAAGTCAATCCCTCTCTTATTTCTTTGATTTTCATATTAAACCGCCTTTCAGCAAAATATTTATCTACGTTTTTCTAAATATTAAATGCTTGCTGTCTTAATGTCAATATATTAACAACCAAACGCTTTCCCTAGTAAAAAAAATTAGCCCCTATTTAGCCTTTGCATCACCTGCGCAATATCCGGCATAGACGGTATACCGCCCATTCGTTCAACACATACAGACGCAGCCGCGGTTGCGAAACGCGCAAATTCACCAATATCCTGCAATGTAAGATTAGCGAGATTTTTTCTGCTTTGTATAAAACGGTATAGCACCGCTGCAGTAAAACAATCGCCAGCCCCGGTTGTGTCCACGGCGTTTGCTTTAAACGCTTTGACTATTCCGGTTCCGGATACATTCGCATAGATTGCGCCTTTGCTCCCCAGCGTAATAAAAACCAGTTTAACGCCCTTTTGAACAAGCGCTTTCGCGATATCCTCATGCCCGATATCCCTAAATAATAAGGACGCCTCATTATCAGATATTTTTAATATGTCAGCATATGCAATACCTTTAGTGATATATTTTTTTGCTTCTTGTTCACTTTTCCATAGCGGTTTGCGGTAATTCGGATCATATGAAATCACCACCCCGCTCTCTTTTGCTATATCAAGAGCCTTAAACGTTGCGCTTCTTGCTGGTTCATCCGTCAATGACAACGATCCGAAATGAAAAACCCTCGCATTTTTTATAGCACCAATATCCAGATGATCCTGGCTATACATAATATCCGCACCGGGTTTTCTGTAAAAAGAAAAGTCTCTCTCGCCGTTCTTTGACAAGTGCACAAAAGCTAGTGTTGTGCTGTATTTATCAGACATAGCAAGACCGGAAGTATCAACGCCTCTCTCCTGCAATACGGCAGCAAGATATCTACCGAAAACATCATTGCCGACCATCCCAAGGAATGATGCGCTAATGCCAAACCCGGCAATTGCAGCAGCGACATTAGCAACAGCGCCTCCTGCGTTTTGCATAAACAGCTTTTGACCGTCCGCTTCTCCCGAAGGCGTAAAATCAATTAGAAGTTCACCTATTGTGATGAAATCGCTCATTCATCTAACTCCTGCTAATAATAAATAACGTAGGACTCAGACCCCCCGAAATAAAAATCTCTTCTTTTACGATAGACAATTTATCATTCGCATTAATGACATCCCTCAGAAGCTTTTTCTCCTGTGTATATAGAAACGCAATGCCTTTTTCTCGAAGCAGATTTACCAGTTTGTCCGCAAATGCCCGGTAAAGACGGACGTTAGATTCGTGTCCGGCAACTCGTATACCAAAAGGCATGTTTGCCACAATCTCATCATACTTTGCAGCGCCGTAACCTAAAATATCGCCTTTGATGAGCGCTATGCGCAGGTCACTTGCCTTTCTGTTCGCACATGCCGCTTTTATCGCGATACCGGAGTTATCAACCCCTACAAGTGTGCGTGGTTTTTTTATAAATGCTCTTTCAATCAGCATTGTTCCGCTTCCGCAAAAAGGATCAAGTATGTCTACATCTTCTTTCATAAATGGGAAGCAAATACGCATTACGCTGGCTGCCGTCACCGGGTTGATGCTTGCGGGAATAGATTGTTTCCTATATGAAAACCGTTGATCGCCCGGGAATACGGCATACATGCTGCCATTATTCATCAGGCGGATCTCAAAAGAATATGCCGACGGGTTATCGGTATAACCGAAAGCCGAAAATCCGTCAGAAACTGTCCGGATAATATCGCGTCTTCTATTTTGCACATATCCGCCCGCTTCAATCCTATAACGAAAACCTCTGCACCCGAATGAATCGAGCCTTTCCACGGCTTGGCTAAACGCCCCGATTTCACCAATGTAATACAGCGCATCCACATAACACCTAAGATCTGAAATATCCTCAGTGCGCACATGAAGCGTTCCAGGTATTTCTGACCAGCTATCAAACCGGCAACGTCTTGCATGTAACTCCGCTCGTAGTGCACCAATGTGAACGCATGTCAGTATACACCAATCAGGAAGCATAAATTGATTAGGTTCTTTTGTCATAACCGTCTTTTCCAACGCTTTCTTTAACGCATCCTGCTCTTCTCTTACGTGTTTCGCATCTCCCTGCTCAACGATGTATCCTTTTAAATATCTCTCAGGATTTGACGTGTTGCCAAGTGCTAATATGATAGAAGGCCGAACAAATCGTATCTTCTCATTTTTAAGCGCCTGTACAAGATCACGGGCGCACTCATCCGGCGCACAAACACCGATCAGTATACATGCCGTTTTTCTGGCCTTGTCGTCTTTAATGTCAAGCAATCTGCCAATGTCTCTGATAACAAGTGGTTTAACTAGAGTTTTACTTTTTTTCTTTTTACATGCATCAACAAGCACCCTTAAAGCAGCTCTTTGAACTCCATTAAAAATCAAACTATAAATCTGATGCTCAGCATCGGGCAAAGAAAGAAGCTTTTCAAGCGTCTTTCTTTTTTGTGCACCCGTCTCTGATATGTAATTTCTAACAAGCGCGTCAGGCACGCGTTGCTCTGGCATCTGCAATTATCCTCGCTACATTTCCCGCAGCGTCAGCAATATTTTCCTGTTTTATCCTGCTGCGCAGCATATCCTTGTCTTCGTATAACTGATTAATTTTCTCAAGCAGTGTTATATCCGTAATTTTTTCTTGTTCCAGCACATATGAGAAGCCCTGCCGTTTAAAATAATCAGCATTGAGTAACTGATCACCTCTACTTGATGTTTTTGGCAAAGGCACCAGCAGCGCCGGAAGCGACAGCGCGAGTATCTCGAACACCGCTGTAGCGCCTGCCCGCGATATCATAATATCCGCCGCAGCATAGATATCAGAAAGTTCTTTATCTACATATCCGAACTGTCTGTAGCCTTCTGGCATAACACCATCAAGCATATTGTGTCTGCCCCTGATATGAACAACGTCAAACCTTTTTAAAAGCTCGGGTATGATATTATCAACAGTATCGTTTAATGCTTTTGCGCCAAGGCTGCCTCCCATGATCAGAAGCACGGGATTATAACCCTTAAAACCGCAAATTTTAAGCCCTTTTTGCCTATCCCCCTGCAATAGTTCTTTTCTAATCGGCAATCCCGTATATACGCCTTTACCTTTTGGAACGCAATCCAGTGTTGATTTAAATGCAACGCAAACCTTGCTCGCTCTTGGAATGCATATTTTATTTGCTAGACCCGGCGTATAATCTGATTCATGCAGCACCACGGGGATACCCAGCCTGCTTGCAGCAATAACCACGGGAACACTGACAAATCCACCTTTTGAAAATACGGCAGCCGGTTTTATACGCGTTAAAATGCACTCTGCTTTTAAAACGCCTGCTACTATCTTAAAAGGATCAATCATATTCTTAATACTAAAATAGCGCCTGAACTTTCCTGCGCTAACGATATGATACGGAATACCTATGCCTTCTATTATTTCTCTTTCCATACCATTTTTTGTACCAATGTATTCGACATCAAAGCCAAATTCCTTAAGCTTTGGTATTAGTGCCAGGTTCGGCGTAACATGCCCGGCAGTCCCACCGCCTGTCAAGACAATTGTTTCCATATTAAAACCCTCTCTGTATTCTTTCAGCATTATACCATAACGCTAATGAAATCACAGTAATATTATATTATCCTGCCCGATAAACGTTAAACTCTACTATGGTCATGCAATCAAAAATGCCCACAAGATTGGGGCATTTTTTAGTATGTATTTCAGATTCTCTTCTAAAGCTTGTTCATTTTTATCATTTTTGCAATGCTCTGAAGTTTTTTACGTTGTTCGCTATCCATCATAGGTGCTACGTTCTTTACAAAAGCGTCAAGCATTTCATCCGAAAAGGTACCGTCTTTCTTTCCTTCTTCGATTATATGTTCAAGATCGCCCATTAGCTCGCTTTCGTTCTTACTACCATATCGTGAAATCATTTCTTCAACGTTTTCTATGCTTTTATTGTCAACATTGTCGAGGTTGGCATCAATATTCGCTTTTTTTGCTGCCTCACGAATATCTTCTTTGCTAAATGCCTGCTTCTTGTTTTTATTATTTTTCATTTGCCTTAAATCCTTCTTTGGCATAGCGACACCTCCAAATCCACATTACATATATATTCGAATCAAGAAAGCATTGTGCACAGCATTATCGTTTTGGCATACAATATTAAGAGAATTTGTATTTTAGGAGAAGTAATTTTATGATGAGATACCCTTTTAATGCCCGGCCCGTACCGAGACATATGAGGAACAGACAGATACAGAAACAAGTTTATAAAGAGAAAAAAATTAGTTATGAGGATCTTCTTAGGAACGCCTCTTTTTCTCCTGAGCTCAGTTTTCTGCTCGCAATGACTCTTAAAGACGGTTTAAATCAAAATACCGTATTTAATATGCTGAAAAATATCGAACCATATGTGTCCGCCGGGGATAAAGATGCCATACACAGCATTCTTGGAGCCAAACAGGTAACAGATGATTTTAAAAAGAGCACGCCAGTATATACACCAAGCCATAGCAATGCCGAATTATCAGAATTCTCAAAACTAACAAGGCAGCAGGCGCTGCTTAACATATTGCAAAGATATGCGTCGCGCGACACAAGTATGATAATCAGCAATCTGCAAAAGTCCATAGAAATTCAGGAGAATTACGACAGAATGATTAAGAGAATGCAAAAGCTCAGAACAATGGGGAGTTCTTCTCCGGAACAGATGCTTGAAGCTTTATCTATGTTTATGCCACGTGGCGAACTATCAAAATTGCGCAATATGCACAACATGATACGCATGATGGGGTCTATGAAAAACTTTAAACCCGAGGATATCTTCAGATTTATGAACGTCAACCAAAAATAATCCTTAAATTAAAGCGATAGATATTATATAATATACATAATTAGATTAAGCCGGTGTTTTATGACTAAGCTTTCAAAAGGCATATCGCTTTTTATTATAACAATCGTTTATTTACCTTGCTGTTTTTGTGTTCTAGGGCATACGGCTTAAAAATAACAGTACCGGTTTTTACCTTGCTGCTTTGCTTTCGATAGAGCTTTATCAGCTGCGATAAGAAGCTTCTTATACGTTTGTGCATCATACGGATATCTGCAAACACCGATGCTTGCCGTAAAAATCTTGCCTTTATATATCTTCAGCTTGTTCTGTAACTCCCATAAAACTTTATCTAGTATCTCGCCGGAAAAATCCTTAGATTCACTGATAATCAGGACGAACTCGTCTCCACCCCATCTGTATACATTCAGATCTTTTGATATAAGGCTCTTTAATACTGATGCGATATTAGTAAGAAGCTGATCTCCCTCGGCATGGCCGTGTATATCATTAATCGTTTTAAAGTCATCAATATCCAGTAATGCGTATGCAAATGGCTTCTTTTCAGATATCATTCTTGCAATGTCCTGTTCCATCTTGTATCTATTTTTCAGATGTGTCAGGCTATCATGATAAGCCATATATTCTTTCTTTTTCATAGAAACGGCAAGTCTATTCATCAGTGTCGCAAAAGACCGTGGAAGTATGCCCACTTCATCATGCTGCTTCATCAATTTTTCCGGCATTTCTTTGATTACAGTTTGAGATTTTTCCACGTATGTAGCCAGTTCAGCAATAGACTTTGTCAAAAAGCAAGATAATATGTATACAATTATAGCAATAAACAGCATTCCGCACACTATCAGTATAATATAATATAAAACGTATTTGTTAAGCTGATCGTCTATCTGGTGCGGCTCAACATAGGCTGTCACATAAAGCGAAATATCTTTGGCAAGCACACTTACCGCATTATTTCCCTGTCCTAGATCATTATTTATATTAATTCTCGACCACACCATTTCATCCGAACCGTTAGCTTTTTCATGGTCAGTGATTACACCGGCCATTTCACTCGGGTATAAAACCTCGCCATTTATTCTCGATACGATGATATTCTCATTGATAAGAGATAGCGACGAGGCTAGTTTCCCCCAAAGCCATCTTGCCGGCCTTTTTGCAACAATCAGCCCAGATAGCTGTCCTTTGTTCCAAACCGGCTCAGTTATGACCAATCCTTCTTGTTCATCCTCATATGGTTGTCCGTAAAAAGCATCGCCGGTAGAAGAAATTGACACTGGCTCACTGTTAAATATTATAGACGTCATATTTTTTGCGATTTTATAAGTTTGCTTTGGGGAGACCAGCAACATATATTCATATTCGAAAAAATCGATGTATTCTTGAAGCCTACTTATATTCTCTTCCATAAATGAACCCGAAGAAGAGAACATTGTCCACATTGCAGCCGTCCTTAGTATATTAATATCCGCATAAACGATCTTTTCCAGCACAAGTACAGCTTCGTTGCATGTCTGCTTTGCCTTAGTCTCCATCTCCGTCTTTATGCTTGCCCGCATAACTGAGAAGAAAATAATCCCACAAAATAATACCATTAATAAAGAAACAGCGGTAGAGACCAACGTTAGCTTAATCTTTATGCTCAAAAAATCATCCCTTACATATTAAAATTTATGGCCATACCAATGGCCCGGAACCAAAAAGTTTAAGATAATATTTTTGATAGGTATGCCCCCGTCGCACTGCTTATTGCTTTCGCTACCTGCTCAGGTGTACCTGAAGCAATGACGCAACCGCCCCCGTTGCCGCCATCCGGTCCAAGATCAATGCAATAATCGGCACACTTAATGACATCAAGGTTATGCTCGATAACAATCACCGTATTGCCTTTGTCAGCAAGTCTCGAAAGTATTCCGATCAGTTTTTTGACATCGTCCATATGAAGCCCGGTTGTCGGCTCATCCAGAATAAACAGCGTGTTCCCTGTCTGCCTCTTTGACAAATGTGTAGCCAGCTTAACCCGCTGTGCCTCGCCGCCCGAAAGTGTTGTGGACGGTTGCCCGAGTTTGATATAACCAAGGCCGACATCATTCAGCACCTTTAGCTTGTTATGTATCGAAGGAATGTTGCCAAAAAATTCATCCGCCTCTTCCACCGTCATGTCCAGCACTTCCTGTATGTTTTTTCCCTTGTATCGGACCTCCAAAGTCTCTCTGTTATATCTCGCACCTTTGCAAACCTCGCAGGGAACATATACATCGGGTAGAAAATGCATCTCAATTTTAATGATACCGTCACCGTTGCACGCCTCGCACCGCCCGCCTTTAACGTTAAAAGAAAACCGTCCTTTGCAAAAACCCCTGACTTTTGCGTCCTTGGTCGATGCGAAAAGATCACGAATAGGCGTAAAAACACCCGTATAGGTTGCGGGATTAGACCTTGGTGTTCTGCCAATCGGGCTTTGGTCAATATCTACAACCTTATCGATCATTTCCGCACCTTCGATGCATTGATGTCTGCCTGGTTTTTCTTTGGCACGATAGATACGCTTAGCCATTGCTTTATATAAAATCTCACTAACCAGTGTGGATTTTCCGCTTCCTGAAACGCCCGTGACGGCTGTAATAACGCCTGCGGGAAATGAAACGTCGATATTTTTCAAGTTGTTCTCGCTGGCACCGATCACTTTAAAAAAACCGTTCGGCGTTCTTCTGGCAGACGGTATGTCGATTTTTTTGGCACCCGATAAATACTGTCCCGTAATCGAATTTGCATCATTGGCTATTTCACTGGGTGTTCCAGCAAAAACAATTTGCCCACCATGAACACCCGCTCCCGGTCCTATATCAATCACGTAATCCGCGCTGCGTATCGTTTCTTCATCGTGCTCCACGACGATCAGCGTATTGCCGAGAGACTGAAGCGCTTTTAATGTTGCAAGCAATTTGCTATTATCCCTTTGATGCAACCCGATGCTTGGCTCGTCGAGTATATACAATACACCCGCCAGCCCCGAACCAATCTGCGTCGCAAGCCGTATGCGCTGAGCTTCTCCGCCCGAAAGCGTTCCCGCATTTCTTGAAAGTGTTAGATACGAAAGCCCCACATTACGAAGGAAGTTTAGCCGTGATTTAAGTTCTTTTAATGCCCTGTCCGCAATCATGCGCTGCTTTTCCGTCAGTAGCAGCGTATCAAGAAATTCAAGAATAGCATCAATCGGCATATCCGATAGTTCTGCGATGTTTCTTTCTCCAAGCTTTACCGCAAGCGTCTCGGGCTTGAAACGCGTGCCGTTGCAGACAGGACAGGCCAATGCCGTCATATACTGCTCTATCTCAGCTTTCATCATCTCCGAATCCGTCTGCATATATCGTCTCTCGAGGTTGGGTATGATGCCTTCAAACCTGTTAAGGAATGTCCCTTGCCCATATTCGGATGTATAGTTGACTTCAAAACGTTCATTGTTAGTTCCATATAAAATTTTATCCTGGATCAACCTATCCAGCTTATAAAAAGGCGTTTTCATTTCAAAGCCGTAGTGTCTCGCCAAGCCTTTAAAATATTGTGACCCCCAGCTATCCGCAGACCCGCTGTTCCATCCGGAGACACGCACAGCTCCTTCTGCAAGCGATTTCGTTTTGTCGGGCACGACCAAGTCTTCGTCCACTTTCATAATTGTACCGAGACCATGGCAATGCGGGCATGCGCCATATGGTGCATTAAACGAAAACATACGCGGTGAAATCTCGTCAATGCTAATGCCGCAGTCGATACAGGCATAATTCTGCGAATACCGTTTTTCACTGTTATCGTCCATATCCAATATCTTGACCACCCCTTCACCAAGCAAGAGTGCAGTCTCAATAGAATCATGCAGCCTAGTTTCAATATCGTCTCTCAGCACGAGCCTGTCCACGATGACATCAATCGTATGTTTGATATTCTTTTCAAGAGTGATCTCTTCATCCAGCATATAGGTGATGCCGTCGACTATTATACGTGTGTAGCCGGATTTCCTCAAATCTTCAAATACTTTTATATGTTGTCCTTTACGTCCCTTAACGATAGGCGCCGTTATCATCAACTTTACCCCTTTGGGCGTCTTCATGATATCGTCGACTATCTGGTCTATCGTCTGCCTCTCTATCTTCTTGCCGCATTTCGTACAATGAGGCACACCGACCCGCGCAAATATCAGCCTGAGATAGTCATGTATCTCGGTAACGGTGCCCACGGTCGAACGGGGATTTCTGCTCGTTGTTTTCTGGTCGATCGATATTGCCGGAGACAGACCGTCAATTGAATCCACATCTGGCTTTTCCATCTGTCCTAGAAACTGCCGTGCATATGCGGAGAGAGACTCCACATACCGCCTTTGACCCTCGGCGTATATCGTATCAAATGCTAGCGATGATTTTCCGCTGCCCGAAACACCGGTAATAACAACCAAGTTGTTCCTTGGTATTTTAACATCAATATTCTGTAAATTATGTTCTCTTGCGCCCTTTATAGTAATGTAATCCATTATTTCCCTTTTCTAATAAACTCCTTTAACCTGAACAGCTCGTCCCGCAACTCAGCGGCCGCCTCAAACTCAAGCTCTATCGCGGCCTGCTTCATCTGATTTTCAACAATAGCAGCTTTTTTAACAGCTTCCCTAACCGTCAGGTACTCACTATCCTTAACAGGCCGCGTAATCTCGATCATGCCAGGCGCGTCCTTGACGATCGTTGTGGGAATAATACCGTGTTCTATGTTGTAGTCCATCTGCATTTTTCTGCGCCGGTTTGTCTCGTCCATCGCGCGCTGCATCGATCCTGTTACCGTATCTGCGTAAAGCAGCACGCGCCCTTCCACATTGCGCGCAGCCCTGCCGATTGTTTGTATCAGAGATGTTTCATTTCTCAAAAAACCTTCCTTATCCGCATCAAGCACGGCTACAAGCGCGACCTCGGGCAGATCAAGACCCTCTCGAAGCAAATTGATGCCCACTAGCACGTCAAACTCACCCATCCGCAGCTGCCGGATGATCTCCATACGCTCTAGCGTATCCACATCTGCATGCATATATCTAACACGCAGCCCCAGCTCTTTGTAATAATCAGTGAGCCTTTCTGCCATTTTTTTAGTCAGTGTTGTCACTAACGCTCTATATCCCTTCTTAATTGTCTCTCGTAACTCCCCCAGAAGGTTTTCCACTTGGCCTTGTGCCGGCAATACAGATACTTGAGGATCTACAAGCCCGGTAGGCCGAACGATCTGTTCAACAACGCCGCCGGCAAGCTCCTTTTCATATTGTGCGGGCGTTGCGCTGATATATACCGTTTGGCCCTGCCGTTTCGTAAACTCGTCAAATGTGAGTGGCCGGTTGTCATATGCGGACGGTAATCTAAAACCATATTTAACAAGCATGTCCTTACGCGAAAAGTCGCCTTTATGCATGGCCCTAACCTGGGGTAGCATTACATGCGACTCGTCAATAAACATCAGATAATCATCCGGAAAATAATCGAGCAGTGTATACGGCGGCTCTCCGGGCTTACGCCCGTCAAAATATCTTGAATAATTTTCGATACCCGTGCAATACCCTAGCTCACGCAGCATTTCCATGTCATATACTGTACGCTGCCTTAGCCTTTCCGCCTCAAGCAGTTTTCCCTGCTGTTCAAAGAAATTAATCTGCGATATCATATCCGCTTTTATTTCTTCCAGTGAGGATATCATCAGTTCGTGCTCGACAGCATAATGCGAGGCGGGGAATATCGCGACATGCGTTCTTGTTGCAACGGCTCGGCCTGTTATCACATCGATCTCGATTATCCTTTCAATAACATCGCAGAAGAACTCAATCCGCACAGCTTTATCCGTTGTATACGCCGGGAATACTTCTACCGTATCCCCCCTAACTCGGAAACTACCTCTGTGAAAGTCGATGTCATTTCTCTGATAGTTGATATCGACCAGCCTTGAGAGCAATACATCCCTATCTATGGTCATGCCCGGGCGCAGGGATATACTCATCTTCAGGTATTCTTGCGGATCACCAATCGAGTAGATGCAAGATACAGATGCAACGACGATAACATCCCGGCGTTCCTGCAATGCCGATGTGGCGCTGTGCCGCAGCCTGTCTATCTCATCGTTAATGCTAGCGTCTTTTTCTATATACAAATCCTGCCCTGGTACATAGGCCTCAGGCTGGTAATAATCATAATAGCTGACAAAGAACTCGACTGCATTTTCAGGAAAGTACTCCCTGAACTCTCCGCAGAGCTGCGCTGCGAGCGTTTTATTATGTGCCAATACAAGCGTCGGACGGTTCAATCGTTCGATCACATTCGCAGCCGTAAACGTTTTTCCGCTTCCTGTTACCCCAAGTAAAACTTGTGCTTTTTTCCCGGCATTAATTCCTTCTACAAGCGCTTCTATGGCGGCAGGCTGGCTACCTGCAGGTTTATATTTTGCGCAAAGCTTAAAATCCATTTGATACCTCATTTTGTACACTAAAGTATACCGTAAACGATTAAATATGCCAATAGTATAAAATAAGCTGATGGCTGCATTTTGAGCATTTAATATGCTTTACTATTATTAACTTAAAATTAAAAGGATAATAGAATATTTATATGTTTTTTTATAACCGGGCCATATCTGCCTAGTCAGTTATTAATTCTTAGTACTAATTATTCCCGGTACAAGACCCGCCAGATAAAAAGATCCGCAAACCACAAGCAGAGAGGTTGTTTTTATAGCGGTCTCTTTAGCTTTTTCAAATGCACGGATAGGGTCATCTTCCATCGAACATACTTTAAACGCATTAAAATATTTGTTAAGTTCTTCTGTTGATGCGCCTCTTTTCTTATCCACGCACGTAATATACACATTTGAAAAAAAGCCGCCTAGCATACTAATGATTGTCTTGTAATCTTTGTCTTTCATGCATCCGAACAGCAGCACCATTTTCCTGCCTTTAAAGTGTTCTTGAAGTGTCCTTAAAAGCATATCTATGGACGCGGGATTATGCCCCCCGTCAATGACCATATCCGGCTCCCCCATCACATACTGCGTCCTGCACCTAAGCCTTGTATACATAAGGCCGGCTTTTATACTCCCAGTATCGATCCCGAGCGTTTTAGCTGCCAGTATTGCAAGCGCGGCATTCTCAGGCTGTATCTGACCGATCGAGCGGATCGCATATCTGTCGCCTTCAAAATCAAACACCTGTCCCTTAAGGGTGCTTTCAATTATTTTTACTGGCGGAGTAAATAACACAGGAGACCGCATCTTTTTACAGTGTCCAACGATAACGGCTTCAACTTCAGCGTATTGTTTTGCGGATATGACAGACACTTCTGGTTTAATTATGCCGCATTTTTCTTTTGCAATCAGCCTTAAATCGTTACCTAACAAATCCGTATGGTCATAATCAATCGGTGTCAGCACAGTTACAGTAGGTTCCACGCAGACCGTCGGGTCAAGTCTGCCTCCAAGGCCTGTTTCAATGACGGCGTAGTCGGCTTTTTTTCGGGAAAACCAAAGCATTGCGGCCGCCGTATACGCCGCAAAGAGCGTCTCGTTGACCGCAAGCTTGTTTTCTTTTACCTCTTTTAGCAGAGCATTTAATTCGGTTTCGTTGATATATTCATTGCCGATGCGCATACGTTCTGTGTACGACACGAGATGCGGTGAAGTGTAGCATCCGCACCTTTCCCATGCCGCAGTCAAAATAAAGCTTAAATACTCGGCGACCGATCCTTTGCCGTTCGTG
>JBMNOU010000032.1:0-21906 GCA_050943215.1 Christensenellales bacterium
GCCCTTAATCTTTCTAACGGGCGCTTCGCTGATATCAAAAAGAAGTACATGTTTCATCATTTCGGCATAGGCCTTTTTTAAACCATTGCCATAATCAAGACACGCCGCTTTTACGGAGCCTTCATTCCGTCCCGTAAAAACAATGCGGAAAAAAACAGAATATGGCGGAAGCAAAGCAGACTTCCTGACACTCATTTCTTTATTAAAAAAGCCTTCATAATCGTGTGCTTTAGCGTATGCAATCGCATAATGATCCGGACAATATGTCTGGACAACAACCTTGCCGGGATCCTTGCGGCCGGCACGTCCTGATACCTGTTCGATAAGCTGAAATGTCTTTTCAGGGCTACGATAGTCGGGGATAAACAGCGAACTATCCGCCGATATCACGCCAACTAGCGCAACGTTCTCAAAATCTAGCCCCTTCGCAATCATCTGTGTGCCGATTAGTATATCTGCATCGCCATCCTTAAACTTTTGATAAATCTTAAGATGCGCTCCCTTTTTTCTGGTAGTATCCAGATCCATACGAAGTACGCGTGCATTCGGAAAACACTGCATTAAATGCTCTTGCACCCGCTGTGTCCCGATGCCGAACTGCTTTAAATACTTTTTTCCGCATTTCGGGCAAACGTCCCTTATTTTCCTTTTTCTCCCGCAATAATGGCACATCATCGTATTATAGCTTGAGTGATATGTCATCGTCACCGCGCAGCTATCGCAATATTCAACAAAGCCGCAGCCTCTGCACATAACAAATGTCGCATATCCGCGCCTGTTGATAAATAGTATAATCTGTTTGCCATTAAAAAGAGCGTCTTTTATTTCATTATACAGCAGGTAGGAAAAAATAGTTCTATTACCCCTGATAATCTCTTGGCGCATGTCGGCGATCTCGATGCGCGGAAGCTTAAGGCCAAAAAGCCTATTTGGCATCACGACAAGCTTATATATGCCGTTAATTGCCTTAATATAGCTTTCCACAGAAGGCGTTGCGGATGCAATAACCAGCGTTGCGCCCTCTATATTTACCCGCATACGGGCGACCTCATGGGCTGAATAACGAGGGTGCATATCTGATTTATAGCTTGTCTCATGTTCTTCGTCAATAATGATCACTCCAATGTCTTTTAGCGGCGCGAAAACGGCGGACCGTGCTCCGATTACAACCTTCGCTTTACCCAGAATCATGCGTTTCCATTCGTCATAACGTTCCCCGGCTGTCAATGTGGAATGATACACTGCGATATCTTCCCCCATCCTGCGTTCAAACATAGCCACAAGCTGAGGGGTTAGTGATATCTCAGGCACCAACACAATCGCGGTCTGTCCGCGCGATAGGCAATGCTGAACGATCTGAATATAGACCTCTGTCTTGCCGCTGCCCGTCACGCCATGCAAAAGGTATTTGCCCTTTGAGGCCGTGATTGTTTGCACTGCGCCGTTTTGTTCGGGTGTCAGCTTAAAATCCTGCTCCACTTTGGACGCTTTTCCCGGGCTGCGCAATACTTCTGTTTGGCGCACAACGAGCAATCCTTTGCCCACAAGCGCATCCCTTGCCGCTGCGCTTTTAGGCAGCAGGCTTTCAAGCATATTTGTTTTTAGCCGTTTATATTTGCGCATGGTACGGAGCACTTCTAATTGCCTCGGTGCCTTGATCTGACCCGAACGTGTTTTAAGCGCTTCCACAGCCGCGAGATATTCCTCTTCTGTAAGAGAATAAACGATCTCATTCTCAAACTTATCTTTAACCCGTCCGCCGCGCATTTCTGCAGGAAACATCATCCTCAAAGCAGTCGCCAGCGTGGTATGATAATATCGGCGCAGGGTATAGGCAAGCCTGATCTGGCCTGCGGTCAGCGTAGGAAAATCGGAAATAACAGAACTGATGTTTTTTATATCACCGCTATCATATTCGCATTTTTCGGATAAACTTAAAATATACCCTTCGCGTAACGTATTGCTTTTACCGAAAGGAACCATAACACGATACCCAATATTTAGCGCCATGCCGTTGGGAATATTGTATTCAAATAGCCTATCCACGCCCGAATGGGCGATGTCAACAATCACCTTGGCATACATGCCTCACCTCGAAGCATTTAATTGAATATAACGATGATAAGCTTCTTGTACGATGCATCCCGCAAGATATCGTTTGCTCCCGCTGCCAAGATCAGTCATTGTTCCGTCGCTGCTGTATATTATGATATTATTGTTATCTGCGCCAAACCCTTCACCTTTTTTTGTGATGTCATTTAGCGCGATCATATCGAGATTTTTTGACACAAGTTTTATTTTTGCGTTATGTTCAAAATCCTGTGTTTCCGCGGCAAACCCGACGAGAATCTGGCCTTGTTTTTTTCGATTTCCCAGTTCTTTTAATATATCCTTTGTCCTGACGAGTGGTAGATTTAGATCATCGCCTTTTTTTATCTTGTGGGGACTGTAATTTTTGGGAGTATAGTCTGCAACAGCAGCAGCCATGATGATAATATGTGCCTTTGGAGAAAACTCAAACATCTTATCGGCCATTTCGCCTGCTGAAACGACGTCGATCATTTTGGCTTTGCCGATTCTTTCTATTGCAACCGGCCCGGATACCAGCGTAACAGTTGCGCCCCTGTCCACAGCGGCCTGCGCAATAGCGTATCCCATCTTACCTGACGAATTGTTGGATAAGTATCGTACAGGATCGATACGCTCTCTTGTTGGCCCCGCAGATATAAGAACGTTGATGCCATGCATATCATAAAGTGATGAAAAAACCTGTTCGGCATATTCGGCGATCTCTTCAGGCTCTCTCATTCTACCCTGACCGGCATCCCCACAGGCAAGCATCCCTTCCCCCGCATCCATTACATGATATCCGCGTTCTTTCAATAGCGACAAGTTGTTTTGTGTCGCTAAAGCCTTATACATTGCCGTATTCATTGCGGGAGCGATAACAACGGGGCATTTTGCAGCAAGCAAGGTCGTCGTCAGCATATCGTCCGCAATACCGGATGCGATTTTGCCGATTACGTTTGCGGTCGCAGGCGCAACAATAAACATATCTGCTTTCTTGGCGAGCGAGACATGTTTTACATCAAAACTTTCTGTTCTTTCAAACGTATCGGTTATTAACGCATTGCCGGAAATCGTTTCAAAAGTCAGCGCGGAGACAAACTTTAAGGCATTTTTTGTCATAATGATATGGACATCGTAGCCTTTCTTTTTTAGCAGGCTGACTAGATATGCCGCCTTGTATGCAGCAATACCCCCCGATACACCCATAACAACCGTCTTGGGCATCGGCTAACCTTCTTCCGGTGTTATATATGTAATTTTATCGTTGTAAATCTCTTTAGCTGCCTGGGAAACAGGATTGGATTCCTGCGTTTCTGTTAGCGGCTCGGCGCCATCCACAAGCTGACGCGCCCTTTTTGCGGACTCGATCACCAGTGTATATCTGCAATCAACTTTATCTCTCAGTTCACTGATTCCTGGATACATCATTTCTTCTCACCATTCCTTAAAATATTTAAAATTATCTTTATTGCGTGATACGCGAAGTTTTTCAGCCCTTATAATACAATTGATGCTTTTAACTACTTTGTCTATATGGTCGTTGACAATTACATAGTCATATTCATCCATTAATGCCATTTCTTTACCCGCTTTGCCGAGCCTTGTTAGTATCTGCTGCTCATCCTCAGTACCCCGGCGGCGAATCCTTAGCTCTAATTCTTCCATTGATGGGGGAATCAGGAAAAGAAAAACACCATCCGGAAACGACCTTTTGGTCATAAGCGCCCCCTGGACGTCTATTTCCAGCAAAACGTCTTTTCCCTCGAAAAGCTTACTTTCAACAAAACTCCTGGGCGTACCGTAATAATTGGAAAATATTTTCGCATATTCTAAAAACTCACCCTGCTTGATGAGTTCTTCAAACTCCTGTCCGCTTTTGAAATAATAGTTTATGCCCTCCGTTTCGCAAGCCCTTGGTTTACGGGTTGTACATGAAACGGATAAACACAAATCCTCACGGTCTTTTAGCAAAGCCTTACAAACCGTACCTTTGCCAGTCCCGGAAGGACCTGAAAGAACAATCAGTAGCCCTTTTTCCATCGGCTAATCCTCAATACCGTCATCTTTATCTGAAAGCCTATGCGCAACAGTTTCGGGCTGTACAGCCGATAGTATCACGTGGTCACTGTCTGTGATAATAACGGCCCTAGTTCTTCTGCCATAGGTAGCATCGATGAGGTTGCCTTTTTGCCTGGCTTCTTGTACTATACGCTTAATTGGCGCAGATTCGGGGCTGACAATCGCAATCAGTCTATTTGCCGATACGATGTTACCAAAACCGATATTGATCAGCTTGATACTCATAAATATCCTCCGTCATTCAATATTTTGCACTTGTTCTCTTATCTTTTCAACAATGCTCTTGCCTTCAATCACAGCATTAGTAATGTTTATATCCTGAGACTTTGAGCCAATAGTATTAAGCTCTCGGTTCATCTCCTGTACCATAAAATCGAGTTTTCTGCCTATACCCATTTCTTTCAGTACAGAGTTTCTAAATTGATTGATATGCGTGTTGAGCCTTACAATTTCTTCTGTAATATCTGCCTTGTCGGCAATATATGCAACCTCTGCGTTAAACCGTGTTTCATCAATCTCGCTGTCCTCAATCAATTCTGCGATCCTTAACCTCAGCTTTTCGCTGTATGCTTTCGTTATATCATTTTTCTTTGAATCGATGACGCCCGCCGTTTGCTCTAGCGCTATGAGACACTCAAGAATATTTTCTTCGAGTTCTTTGCCTTCCCGGGCTCTCATTTCGGTTAAGTATTCAAGAGCCGACTCAAGCGCGAGTTTAACGAGCCCGGTTTGTTTCGTCTCGTCATCCTGAGCCTCATCAATGACGATGGCATCGGGTATCTGAAGAATATGAGATAGCTTTAAATCGTCTGTTAGCCGGACTGCCTTTCCTGCCTGTCTTGCTGCGCTTAAGTAAGAGCCAATCAGACCGGTATCCGCCCTTGCTGTTCTTACACCATCCACAAGCGCATAGTAGTTTATAAAAACATCTACCCTGCCTCTTGTCAATCTATCTTTTATTATCTTCCGTACGCTCTCTTCCACAAACCCAAGGGAACGTGGAAGACGTATATTGATATCCAAATATCTATGGTTAACGGCTTTGATCTCGATAGTGACTTTTCTTCCGTCAAGCTCGGCTTCGGCCCTGCCAAAACCCGTCATACTGCGTAATATAAACTATCGCCACCTTATCTTTCCTAAATTACATTTGATTATAGCATATTATCATAAAATAAATAAGCAGATCTAACAAAAAAACCAAAAATACACTGTATTATCCCACTCAATCACAATTTATCACCGGCTTGCTTCCGAAAACACTATTTATCCTCATAACGCAGCAAAAATAATTCATCTTCTGAAGTCAAAGAAAGTTCTGTCTGCCTGCCACCGTCATCCACACGAATATCTTTTTTCGTTATCCGTCCGATGATTGCCGCGTTTATGCCGTTTTGGCGAAAAATGCGAATCAAACTACCCGAATCGGCCGTAGTAATCAGCATACTCCCGCTTCCGATTAGACGGTACGGGTTAATGCCAAGGAACGTGCATATTTTATTTGTCACATCAAGCAGTGGTATCTTGTCTTTATTTATCTCGCATCCGACATGAGAAGCCTCGCATAACTCACAAACAGCACCATATACACCGCCTTCGGTGATATCATGCATGGCAGTTACGCCAAACTCTCCCGCAATGACCCCTTCCTTAACAACACTGATTTTTGAGCCGAGGTCCAAAGCCTTTTTGAACTCCGTCTCGGTCAATACACTATCAAGCTTAGATTTATATTCGGTGGCAATGATATATGTACCCTCTATGGCCGCATATCCTGTCATGATAATATCGTCCCCGGGCTTTGCACCGCTGCTCTTGATAAGCCGACTGCTCTTCGTCCTGCCAATGGCCGTAGTTGAAACAACAATCCGGCTGACGGCATCCGTTACTTCTGTATGTCCGCCGATGATATCAACGCCAAGTGAATCTGCCTCAGCGATTATCTCCGAAACGACATTTTCCACATCCGAAAGCGTATTATCCGGCGGAACGAGCAACGTTACCAGCATCGCGACCGGCCGTGTGCCCGAAGACGCGACATCGTTGCAGGATATATGAACGGCCAGAGCACCAACATTTTCACTTGCCCCGGTAATAGGATCAGTCGATAAAACGCACGCTTCACCGCCAAAGTCCAGCGCAGCACAGTCTTCACCGACACCGGCCCCTGCAAGCACATCGTGTTTCGGGTTTATTTTAGAAAGTATAATTCTTTTTAGCTGCTCATTCGTAAGCTTGCCAATCCTCATGCTTTTTTTAGCTCCTCTAGCGCAATCTCGTTTACGATTGTCGGATTTGCCTGTCCCTTTGTTGCTTTCATAACCTGCCCGATAAAGAAAATCAGAGCTTTTTGCTTTCCGCCCTTGTAATCTGCAACAGGCCCCGGGTTATTCGCTATAATATCTTTTACCATTGCGCGTATTTCTTCTGTATCACTGATCTGTGCAAGGCCTTTTTTTCTTATAATCGCCTCCGGATTTTCACCAGTACGAAAGACTTCCTCAAAAACGGTCTTGCCAACAGTGATGTTAACGGTGCCATTATCAATTAGCTTTAATGTCTGCGCAAGTTGTGCCGGTTTTACCGGGTTATCCTCGGGCGCAATTCCGTCTTCTTTAAGTAGCCGTAACAAATCCGTCATAATAAAATTACTGATCTTTTTTGGGTCGCTGTACTCTTTAATACAGTCCTCAAAAAATTCTGCGATGCTGCGCTCTGCGGTAAGCACGCCTGCATCATATTCGGGTAGCCCCAGTTTGGTGATAAACCGTTGCTTCTTTGCCGCGGGCATTTCGGGAAGGCTTTTTTTGTATTCCATGATCTGCTCATCCGTCAACGTAATTGGCACAAGATCAGGATCGGGGAAATACCGGTAATCATGCGCCTCTTCTTTCCCGCGCATTGCATAGCTTTTTACCTTTACATCATCAAAACGGCGGGTTTCCTGCCTGATGATACCACCCTCACGCAGCGTAGCAATTTGCCTTGCGCTTTCTGTTTCGATCGCCCGATAAATTGCAGAAAAACTATTGAGATTCTTCATTTCCGTCCGCGTGCCTAGTTTGTTTTGACCTTGTTCCCTAACGGAGATATTGACATCGCATCGCAGCGATCCTTCCTGCATCTTGCAATCGGATACACCCGTATATTGCATAATGCTTTTCAACGTCTCTAAAAAAGTCTTGGCCTCTTCTGCACTGCGAAGATCCGGCTCGGTCACGATTTCAATCAAAGGAACACCGCCCCGGTTATAGTCAACCGCAGTTCCCGCTCCCGATTCGTGCAGCAGCTTGCCCGCGTCTTCTTCTATATGAATCCGGGTGATCCTGACTCTTTTATCTTCACCGTTTACATTGATATCTATGTAGCCTTCTTTGCACAGCGGTAAATCAAACTGCGAAATTTGGTATGCTTTAGGCAGATCGGGATAGTAATATCCTTTTCTGTCCAGCTTTGAGAAATGCGCAATCCTGCAGTTTGTCGCAAGCCCTGCCATGACTGCAAATTCTACAACTTTTTTATTGAGCACAGGCAACACTCCCGGCATCCCTATACAGGCAGGACAACAATGCGTATTTGGATCTCCGCCAAATTTATTCTCACATGAGCAAAATATTTTTGTATTTGTTGCAAGTTCAACATGTACTTCGAGACCTATAACCGTTTCGTATGCCATTATACCATACCTCCTGCAAAAGACGGTGCTCCTATTGACGGGGACGCCTGCTCAAGCGCATACGCTGCGCTCAGCATCGTTTCTTCTCCCATAGGTTTCACGATTAGCTGAACACCAATCGGCAACCCGGTGCTACTCAGTGCGCAGGGTACCGAAATGGCTGCAAGACCCGCAATATTGACCGGAATGGTATAAATATCCGTAACATACAACTGCATCGGATCGTTCTTCTCCCCCGCAACGAACGCAGGGGTAGGCGTCGTTGGTGACAATATACAATCGTATTTTTCAAACAGCCTATCAAAATCGTGTTTGATCAGCGTTCTTACCTTTAGCGCCTTAATATAATAATCATCATAATATCCTGAACTTAAAACATAATTTCCAAGCATCATCCGGCACTTGACTTCGGCTCCAAAACCTTCATTTCTTGTCTTTGTATACATGTCCTCAATGCCGTTATATTCTTTTGCACGATAACCGTATTTAACACCATCATATCTTGATAGGTTGGATGTCGCTTCTGCAGAAGAGATAATATAATAGGCAGACAGCGCATAATCAAAGGTTGGTAATGTTGCCTCTTCCACAACAGCGCCAAGGTCTTGCATAGCTCCCACGGCCTTTTTAACAGCATCCTTAACATCATCATCGAGACCAGCTTTAAAATATTCTTTGGGTAAGCCGATCTTCAAGCCGCGTATATCCTTGCCAATCGCTTTTGAAAAATCAGGATATTGAGTCTTGATTGACGTCGAATCTCTCTGATCATATCCGCATACAGCACCTAGCGCATATGCTGCATCTTCTACCGTACGGGTTAACGGACCGATCTGATCGAGAGAAGAAGCAAATGCTACCAGCCCATACCGGGAAACGGCGCCGTATGTTGGTTTTACCCCTACCACGCCACAATACGACGCGGGCTGCCTGATACTACCCCCCGTATCCGAACCCAGTGCAAGAGGTGCCATAGCTGCTGAAACGGCCGCTGCACTTCCTCCCGAAGACCCGCCGGGCACTCTTTTTAGATCCCATGGATTGTATGTAGTATGAAACGCACTATTCTCGGTAGACGACCCCATTGCAAACTCATCGAGATTTGCTTTTGCCAGTATAATCATACCTTTTGATTTAAATTGCTCAATTACATGCGCGTCATACGGCGGTATAAAATTCTCAAGCATTCTCGAAGAACAAGTCGTCCTGATTTCTTTTGTACAGATATTATCTTTTACTATAACCGGGATACCGTCATAGATGCTTTTTTGCAGCCCTCTTGTACGCCTTTCATCCGATAGCTTTGCCTGCTCTAAAGCGGTTTCCTTGCATATGCATGTAAGAGCCTTGATCCATGGTTCTGTATCTTCGATTCTGCTAATCAGTGATGACACAAGCTCTGTCGCACTGATTTCCTTGTTTTGCAGCGCATCCATTGCCTGCTTCATCGTTAATTCGTATGCTTTCAATCCGTCACCTCATTCAACAACCTTAGGAACGATAAAACACCCGTTTTCCTTCTCGGGCGCGTTTGCTGTCACCAATTCATTATCCATACTTTGTATCACAACATCGTCTCTTAGTACATTTTCAATGCCCTGAATATGCGCGGTTGGTATAACGCCGCTTGTATCAAGCTCTCCTAGCTTCTGCACCGTTTTTAGAATAGCTTCGAGATGATGCTGATAATGCTTTTTTTCTTCATCACTGAGGCTCAGCCGCGACAGCGATGCGATCTTCTCGACTTCAGAAATTGAAATCTGCATTCCGCCCTCCTGCTTATTTTTTGTTTAAATCATATATATATGTCGCATAATAGATGTTGCCAGTATCTTTGCTGATAAAATATAGTTGTCCAGTTGTGCTGGACGGAACAAATTCGCCCGTATTGCATAACGCAACCTGCTGCGGCGGAGCGGCACTGACAATATCATACGAAAAAAGCCCGAATTTATATTCACCAGCCGGATTGTCTATCAATTCATCGGTATAATATACTTTGCCACCGTTCTGCGAAAAACAGAAGTTATTAATATTCGCATTTTGAACAATGTATGAAGCCTTCCCTGTTTGTATATCACACAGCTTTAAGCTCGTCAATACCTCTTCTTCTTCAGAAGACGACACCTCGAGTACCAGCATTGTTTTCCCGTCCGGCGATATGATAAAATCAACCCCCTGGGTAATCTCCCTGCGTAGATTTGTAATCTCGTATATTTTGCCTGTAAAACCCGCAAAATTGTCTGCAAAGAACAACCGCCCTCCCGATATGGCAAGCTTGCCCTCAGACCCGGCTTCTTCTTCTATCGCATCGATGCTGATTGTACCATCGGGCAGGAATGTGCATGCCATCATCTGCATCGAGCCATAACCTGTCATCGCGTAAAGAATATTCTCTTTATCGGACCATACAAACGCCGCTGTTTGATTTCCAAAACCTTCTTCTCCGAGGTTGATAAGTTGTTTTGAATCAAAATCATATACGTACAGCACTCTGTTTTCCATCGACACATCACGTATGCATATATATCTTCCGTCAGGCGAAAAAGAAGCATCATAAATCGAGTAAAAATCTGACACATTGACGCTCTGTATCCTCCCGTTCGGATCGAGTATCCAAAGCTTATCGGATAAAAGATAACTATCCTGCTCAAGTGCCGGCTCTTCCGGCTTATAGCTTCTTGAAAATGCAATCCTGCCATCCGGCGCAGTCGCAAGATATCTGCCGTTTTGGAGTAAAAGAGGCGTTTCAATCAAAATGCCATGTTTCATGACAACGCTTTTTCCCTCTGTCCCCGAATAATCTATGCCAATTGAGTAGTCGGGCAAAGCACTGCCGGCGATCTGCAGCACATAGAGCGCATTGTTAGGAAGCGACTCTTTCAGCAAACCGCGAGCCGTTTCCATGAAAGCATCAGCTTCTTTTTTTGTCGCGAACGGCCTTGAAATAAGCAGTTTGTTCTCAAGGTCAGCGCATAATACAGGAGACATCTCAATGCTCTTTGGCCATGTCCCTTCCTGATGTTCATAGAATGAGTCCGATATGCAATAATACTGAGTATAGGCATTATCATTGGCAGGCGCAAGCCTCACGACAAGATCACCTTCCGATTCTTCGACTAAGAAATCAGCGGATTTAGACAGCTGAATGTAAATGATTAGCGTATCGTCATCCGCAGGAACTTCCCGGAAAACGCCTAGTACAAAATCGGATAGGGCCCATACAAGCTTTGGCTGATAATCCCAAAAGCTGATGTGATGCAGCTTAATCATCAGACGCTGCGGCTGATCCAGCAGCGAAATCTCATATTGCGGTAGTTTGGTGAGTTTAGACTCGGGATATCCCGCCTGTCTGCTTCCGCTCAGCATAGACAGAGTGATAACAGTCTGATCTTTATCCGCAATAATATCGATGTCTTTAACATTAATATTTTCTGCCGCTTCGGCATGGCCGCCGCTTATCAACTGTTCGTTCGTGTATATGCCATCCTTAACATTTTGCGCGGCCGTACACCCTAATAGCAAAATAGCCAACAATATCAAAGTAATAAAAAACCTAAACAGTTTCACTATACCCCCACCCTTTAACTGGCAAATATTTTCCCAGAATATTGTCTGACATTTGCCTTAATTTCATCAATGTCTGCAAACGTAATGTCACCGTTCTCATAAAGTATATCTCCGCCTACCATCGTTAAAATCACATCCGCATCGCTGCCGCTATACACCATATGGTTCAGCAGATCTGTTTTAGGGCTGTATCTTATGCCCTCCGTGTTGATAATGATAATATCTGCTTGCTTCCCAGCTTCGAGGCTGCCCGTTTTATCGTCTATCCCAAGCGCTCTTGCACCGTTAATCGTTGCAATTTTTATCGCCGTTTTCGCCGGTATCAACATTGCGTTTTGGTTAACGCCTTTTTGTAACAGCGCCAAAAGCGTCATCTCTTCCATCATCGAAAGATTATTATTGCTAGCGGCACTGTCCGTCCCGACACTGACATTAATACCGTGCCCAAGTATCTTTTCCGTTCTCGCGATACCGCTGCCCAGCTTTAAGTTGCTACGCGGACAGGATAATACGTGAACCTTCTTTTGTGCCATAATCGCCATATCAGCATCATCCACCCAGACGCAATGCGCAGCCATAACCGGCACATCCAGCAGCCCCAAGCTGTCAAAAAGAGCGATAGGCGTCTTTCCATGGCGGGAAATACAGTCGTTATGCTCGCCAATTGTTTCGGATACATGAACATGTACACGCGCACCCAGCCTTTCAGCCATATCCCGCACTTTTTTGAACATTTGCGGACTGACTGTATATTCTGCATGAGGACCTATCGCTGCTGAGACTCTTTCATAATCTCGGACGATATCAAAAAAAGCCTCCGCTTCTTTTAATCTTCTGCCACCTTTTCCGTCTATATCGATAACGGCGCTTGCGATGAGCGCACGTATACTTGACTCGTGCGCTGCCTTCGCGATCGTATCCGTAAAATTATACATGTCTGAAAAACAGGTGACACCGCCGACGATGAGCTCCGCGATAGCCAGCATACTCCCCCAATATACCGCGTCGGCCGTCAGTTTGGCTTCAGCCGGCCATATTTTGTTTTTGAGCCAGTCCATCAACTGCATATCGTCTGCATATCCCCGAAACAAGTTCATCGGAATATGAGTATGCGTATTAATAAACCCGGGTGCAATGATACCCCCTTTTGCGTCGATAACTCTATCCGCTTTGAAACTGGGCGCATGCTGTTCGCTTCCGGCGTAAATAATCATACCACTATCGACCAGAACACATCCAGGAAGACAGGTATCATTTTCGTCTGCCGTAATGAGATAACCATTTTTAATGAATATGCTCATATTATTCCCCAAACATATATTTTCTCTGTTCTTTCGTCAAAACATCGATATTGATATGCAGCGCCTTGAGCTTAAGTTTAGCAACATGTAAATCAATCTCTTCCGGCACGTTATATACTTTGTTTTTCAACTTGCCTTTATTTTGGATCAGGAATTTTAAAGATAGCGCCTGTAGCGCAAAACTGAGATCCATGATCTCTGCCGGGTGCCCGTCTCCCGCCGCGAGATTAACTAGCCGACCTTCCGCCAATACGTATAATTCTTTTCCGCCAAGACTATACGCCATAATGTTTTTTCTCGCAACATAGCAGCTTTGGGCCATGTTTTCAAGCTGGTTTATATTGATTTCAACATTAAAATGACCGGCGTTTGCAAGCACCGCGCCATTTTTCATATTTTCAAAATGCCTGCCTTCTATCACATTGTTACAGCCCGTTGCCGTGATAAACAGATCTCCGATAAGTGAAGCCTCGTCCATTGTCATCACGCTGTACCCGTCCATTACCGCTTCCATTGCACGAATAGGATGGGTCTCTGTCACAACAACTTTTGCGCCAAGTCCCTTTGCGCGAAGCGCAATGCCTTTACCGCACCATCCATAGCCCGCAACAACAACAGTCTTTCCCGCAACAACTAAATTTGTCGTACGCATGATACCGTCCCACACAGACTGTCCTGTGCCATATCTGTTGTCAAATAAATGCTTACAGTCTGCATCGTTGACAGCGATAACAGGAAAACCAAGCGTTCCGTTATACTCTCTGGCCCTAAATCTTAACAGGCCTGTTGTCGTTTCTTCGCATGCACCGATCACATTTATTGCCTTATGCTTGTCCCGCGTATGCAGCGCTTCAGACAAATCGGCACCATCATCCAAAATAACATCAGGAGTGCTGTCGAGCGTCATTGAAATATGTCTGTTATATTCTTCAGCCGTTGCCGCATGCCAGGCATATACATCTATACCACTTTGGACAAGAGCGGCTGCAATATCGTCCTGCGTTGACAGCGGATTTGATCCCGTTACAAACATGTGAGCACCACCGGCTTTGAGCACTCTGCAAAGATATGCTGTTTTTGCTTCAAGATGTATGGACAGTGCAACCTTAATACCGGCAAACGGCTTATCTTTCTCGAACATATCCTTAAGCGAAGTTAACACAGGCATGTTCTTTTGAGCCCAAACGATCTTCATCTCGCCTTGCGGCGCTATGGTAATATCACGTATCTCACTCATTATGATAACTCTTTCACAATTTGAAATAAGTATTCCTTAAAACTACCTTTTAAATCATCTCTGCCAAGGGCAAACTCGACAGTTGCCTTTAAAAACCCAAGCTTATCGCCTACATCATATCTCTTGCCTTCGAACTCATATGCATATACACCTTGCGTTTTACTCAATGTTTTAAGCGCGTCCGTCAACTGAATTTCCCCGCCTTTGCCCGGCTGCTGATTTTCTAATATATCAAATATCTCAGGGGTTATGATATACCGTCCGAGTATTGCCAGGTTGGACGGGGCCTCTTCGACATTTGGTTTCTCTACCATATTGATAACTTTATGCAGTCTGTATTCTTTGGATTTCGCCAAAGGATGTATAATACCATATTTATCAACCTGGTTCTTTTCAACCCGCTGCACACCCAATATAGTGGAGTTATATTCGTTATATACATCAATAAGCTGCCCGATCGCTGGTTTTTCTGATACGACGATATCATCCCCCAGCAACACCGCAAAAGGCTCATTGCCGACAAACGCCCGTGCGCAGCCGATTGCGTGTCCAAGTCCCTTGGCTTCTTTTTGCCTGACATAATAAACATCCACAAGGTTGGATATATCCTCGACCATCGTTAAAAGAGAGGCTTTACCCTTCCTATACAGCTCGGACTCAAGTTCATACGATTTGTCAAAGTGATCCTCTATATTTCTTTTTCCTCTTCCCGTTATGATCAGTATGCTTTCTATACCGGCTCTGATCGCTTCTTCAACAATATATTGTATCGTCGGTTTATCGACGATGGGCAACATTTCTTTAGGCTGTGCTTTTGTTGCAGGCAAAAACCTTGTCCCCATTCCAGCCGCTGGTATGATCGCTTTTTTTATCTTCACTGTTTACCCTCCATTGTCCGAGATTTTTTCACATTGTACCACAATTATACTATATCATGCAGTTTTTTTGTTTACATTTCTATGAACAATAACCAAATCTTCATTTTTTCATTTTTATTTTGTTTATAGTACATACTTTAACAATATACTATACTGATAAAATACATAAAAAAACAGTATATAAACAGTATATAAAACGAGAAAATATTTAGATATTATTTGGGATATGTGATAAAAGGGGCATAGCGTTGCCACACCCTTGATATTGAAACAAGATAATCTGTTCCCTTTTGCATTTATCTTCTCACTATTGCCCAGACCGTCAGCCTGGAGGCCATAAAAAGATACGTCCGCCGAGAAGATGGAAGTGCAGATGGTCAACCGTCTGTCCGCCTTCCCGTCCTATATTTGTAACCAGTCGAAAACCATTCTTTAGGCCGAAATCAGCAGCGAGCTTTTTGGCAACCCGCATGATATGCGAAAAAATGTTCATATCTTCCTCGGCTGTCTCAGCGACAGATTTAATATGCTTTTTGGGAATGATCAACACATGAACCGGTGCCTTTTTATCAATATCATAAAAAGCCAAAACGGTATCATCCTCATACACCTTGTTTGACGGGATATCACCCGCGACAATCCTGCAAAACAAGCAGTCGTTCATCTATGTACCCTCCTTTAAAGTTATTCACCGAAAACAACTGTGCCACAATTTTCTATCAGCTTAACGGTTTTTAACTCATTCTGACAGGCGGCTGCGGCCACCCTTATATAACGTCTTGAATATCCTTCAAGGCATCCCTTAAAAGTGTCTGACAGTTCTTCAAACAATACCTCTTCCTTTTGCCCGATCATACTTTGAATATATTTGTTTTCGCATGATTCGCCAAGACTAATCAGCTCTGTAGCTCTTGCCCTTATGGTGCTTTTCGGTATTTTAGGAGTCATGCCATACGCCTTTGTACCTTCTCTGGCGGAAAACGGGAATACGTGTATCCGAGAAAAAGATACCTCTTTAATAAAAGCCATTGTATCGGCGTGCTCTTGCTGAGTCTCTCCGGGAAAGCCTGCGATAATATCCGTAGTAACGGCAGGATTAATAAAATATTTGCGTAAAAGCCTTACAAAATCAAGATATTCATCCGGTTTGTATTTTCTGTTCATCCGTTTGAGCACATCTGCCGACCCGCTCTGCAACGATAAATGAAAGTGCGGGCAAAGGTTTTTCGAAGATGCGGCCTTGAAAACAAACCCTTCGTCCAACACGCCCGGCTCTATCGAACCCAGCCGTAACCGGATACCAGGGATTTCATTTAGCGCGCAAATAACATCACCCAGCCCTTTGTCCCCATCCGAATAGGACGCGATGTGAATACCCGTTAAAACAAGTTCTTTTGCGCCGCTTTTTGCCAGCTTGTTTGCCTCGTTTAGTATCTCAGCCATACGGCGAGAGCGCGACCGGCCTCTGACATATGGTATAATGCAATAGCTACAAAAATTATCGCAGCCTTCCTGAATCTTAATGATCCCGCGGGTTCTCTCTCCGGGTTTGCTGATATGCATTGTCTCGTATCCGCAGCCGTTAAGATCATGGGTTAAATCGATTTGAGCCTGTCCGGCAAGAATAAGGTCTGCAACAGCAATAACACGCGCTCTATCATCCGTTCCGATCACTGCATCAACGCCATCAATTAAAAGCAGCTTTTCCGCATTCTTTTGTGCCATGCATCCCGTTACGATAACTTTACCTGTCAGCGCAGCTCTCCGGATCGCTGCACGCGATTTCTTATCCGCCACCGCCGTTACAGTGCACGTGTTGACGACAACGATATCCGCTTGCTGACCAAAATCAATAACCACATATCCGTTTTTTTCGAAAAGCTCTTGCATATATGCGGAATCATACGCATTTACCTTGCACCCTAGTGTAAAAAAAGCCACCTTTTTCAATTCAATATTGCCCCTTTGTTATGACCATTCACTCAATTTTTACACACGCTTTGCGTTTTTGCACTGCGATAGCTTTCCACTCACCCATGCTCAGCGTTTCAACAGGCACAAGACCGCTATTGTTTAAAGATGCCATAACATCATCCAGTCTATCATTAATTATGCCGGAAGCAATATAAACGGCATCCGGCTTCATGTATTTTGATATATCTGCGTTCAGCCGTATAATAACATCGGCAACAATATTTGCCAGTACCAGATCATATTGTCTGTTTTCTGCGTTTTCCAGCAAATCCGACTTAACCGCCTTGAGACAATTGACGCTGTTTGCCAACGCATTGTCTTGGGTCACCTTAACGCTGACGCTATCGTTATCAAGCGCAAGCACTTCTCTTGCGCCAAGCTTTGCACAAGCAATACCGAGTATACCCGAACCGCAGCCAATATCTATAACAGCAGCGTTGTGCTGCATATATTTCTGCACAAGAAAGAGGCACATCTTGGTTGTTTCATGTTCACCCGAACCAAAAGCCAGTCCCGGATCCATCTCGATGACGATATCGTCTTTATTACTTTGATATTTCTCCCATGTTGGCTTGATGATGATTTTTCCGGCTGCCCTAAAAGTCTTAAAATGCTTTTTATAGTTTGCGTTCCAGTCCGTATCCTCAAGCATATTTACGCTGATCTGCAGAGAACCCACATCAAAACCGAGGGTGTATTTTAGAGATTCTATGCGTCCCCTGATATATTCGATTACGTTGGTAAATTCATGCTCGCTATAGTAAGCCTTGACAATAACATTTTCGTTAGCAGGGTTTATATTACTGTATTCGTCAGGTTTTGCATCGGGCACGCTTCCACCTATCAATTCCACACCACCGGCTCCCGCATCCAACAATACGGACGATATTAGATCGGCGGCCTGCTCGGTCGTTTGTATACACACCTGGTTCCAATACATCATTAGTTCCCTTTTACCTTATCGAAAAAGCTTCCCTTGTTTTTGTTAGCCTTTCCAAATTCCCTTAACAGGCTCTTTTGTTTTTCGCTGAGTTTCTTAGGTACTTCGACACTTATCTTTACATACAGACTACCTTTCCTAGATGAATTGAGATGCTGTATGCCCTTATCCCTAAGCCGAAATACCGTCCCCGGCTGGGTCCCTTCGCTTATTTTATATTTAACTTTTCCTTCAAGAGTCGGTACTGTCAGCTCAGCACCCAGCGCCGCATCTACAAAAGAAACGGGCATATCAATAAACAAATCATACCCTTCCCGTGTAAAATACTTATGGGGTTCCACATAGATATATATCTGCAGATCTCCCGAAGGTCCGCCGCGGAATCCAGCACCTCCTTCGCCTCTCAGCGTGATAATTTGCGCGTTGTCGATACCCGCAGGTATATTAATTTTTAGCTTTTGCTGTTTTTTTATTGAACCGCGGCCACCGCATTCGGGGCATGGGTCCTTTATAACAGTCCCTATTCCACCGCAATCTGGACAATCGATGATATTGACAAAATTGCCGAATGCCGTGCTGCGCTGCTGCCGCAGCTGCCCCGTTCCGCCACAAGTGGCGCATTTTGTTGCCTGTTTACCTTTTTTTGCGCCTGTACCGCTGCACATTTCACAGACAGTTTCTTTATTTAGTTGAACCTCTTTGGTTATCCCAAAAGCCGCTTCCTCAAAAGAAATGTTAAGCTCCATCCTCAGATCGGTACCGCGAACGAAACCGCTTCTCTGCCGCGTTGTCCTGCTGCCACCAAAAAAGGAATCAAAGATATCACCAAAACCACCCATAAAATCTTCAAAGCCAAACCCGGCACCTGCTGCATTTGCATCAAAGGCTGCGTGCCCGAAGCTGTCATATTGCCTTCTTTTGTTTTCATCACTCAATACGGCATAGGCCTCGCTGGCTTCCTTGAATTTTTCAGCGGCAGCTTCCTTTTCCTCATTGACATCGGGATGATATTGTTTTGCAAGTTTTCTGTATGCTTTTTTTATTTCGTCACCTGATGCGTCCCTGCCAACGCCCAGTACCTCATAGTAGTCTCTCTTTTCAGCCAAAATTTAAGCACCGCCTAAACAGATAATTTGCACTCCAAAAGCCGAGGCGGCATAAATGCCCCTCTGGCTTTTAGGAATGATATATTTCTTTATTCTTGTTTCTTATCGTCGTCTACAACCTCATACTCCGCATCAACCACATCGTCTGGTTTGCCCTGGTCCGTACCCGTTGCTCCGCCCGGTCCGGCTGCTCCAGCCGCATTGCCCTGTGCATTAGCCTGCTGATATACCTTGCCAAATACATCATACGATACTGACGATAGCTTATCCGTCGCCGCTTTGATAGCATCAATATCCGTTCCGGCCAGTGCGCTTCGCACATTCGCGATTTCGGCATCGATTTTGCCCTTATCTTCACTGCTTACTTTATCGCCAAGATCTTTAAGCGTTTTCTCGGTCTGGAATACCATCGCATCGGCATTGTTTCTGATTTCGATTTTTTCCTTTTCCTTTTTATCGTCTTCAGCGAATTTCTCAGCATCTTTGACAGCTTTGTCAATATCTTCTTTTGACATGTTTGTAGACGCTGTAATCGTTACCTTTTGTTCGTTTCCTGTTCCAAGATCTTTTGCTGACACATGAACGATTCCGTTTGCGTCAATATCAAAAGTCACTTCTATTTGTGGCACTCCCCTCGGTGCCGGCGGAATGCCCGTTAGATTGAACCGGCCCAGTGTCTTGTTATGCGCGGCCATCTCTCTTTCGCCCTGAAGGACGTGTATTTCAACGCTTGTCTGCCCGTCCGCAGCCGTTGAAAAAACCTGGCTCTTCTTCGTCGGGATCGTCGTATTCCTGTCGATCAGCTTTGTAAATATACCGCCCAGCGTTTCTATACCAAGAGACAGCGGAGTAACGTCCAGAAGAACGATGTCGTTTACTTCTCCGCCGATCACACCTGCTTGTATGGCTGCCCCAATCGCAACGCATTCATCCGGGTTGATCCCTTTATATGGATCTTTGCCGGCGATTGCTTTTACTTTTTCCTGAACGGCTGGTATCCTGGTAGAGCCGCCAACCAGTATAACCTTTGATAAGTCGGCCTGCGTTACTCCCGCGTCCTCCATCGCCTTTCTTATGGGAATAGCAGTTTTTTCGACCAAATCTGCCGTCAGCTCGTTAAACTTTGCCCGCGTCAGCGTCATATCAAGGTGTTTTGGCCCCGATGCGTCCGCTGTAATAAACGGCAGGTTGATGCTGGCTTGCAAAACACCCGAAAGCTCTACCTTGGCTTTTTCTGCAGCTTCTTTGATACGCTGCATCGCCATCTTATCCCTTGAAAGATCGATTCCCTGTGTTTTTTTAAATTCTGAAATAATATAATCCATGACCTTTTCGTCAAAATCGTCTCCGCCTAGCCGGTTGTTACCGTTGGTTGCAAGCACCTCAAAAACGCCGTCACCGATCTCGAGTATTGAAACGTCGAAAGTGCCGCCGCCAAGGTCAAATACAAGAATTTTCTGTTCTTGCTCGTTGTCTATACCGTACGCTAGCGATGCTGCCGTCGGTTCGTTGATGATTCTCTGTACGTTAAGCCCCGCAATTTTTCCGGCGTCTTTTGTCGCCTGTCTTTGGCTGTCCGTAAAATAAGCGGGCACAGTGATGACCACGTCCGTCACAGTCTCGCCCAGATAACTTTCCGCATCGGCTTTCAGCTTTTGCAGTATCATTGCCGAGATCTCTTGCGGCGAATAGTTTTTACCCTCTATATGTACTTTTCTATCTGTACCCATGTCTCTTTTAATAGAACTGATCGTTTTTTCCGGGTTTGTTATCGCCTGATTTTTAGCAACTTTTCCGACCAGTCTTTCTCCTGTATTCGAAAATGCAACAACAGACGGTGTTGTTCTGCTTCCTTCTGCATTCGCAATAACAGTCGGTTCGCCGCCCTCCATGACAGCGACACATGAGTTTGTTGTTCCTAAATCAATACCAATTATTTTGCCCATAGTCATTCTCCTCTCTATAAAAAATATATTACTTACTTACAATAACCATGCTGTGTCTTATGATCCGGTCATCTAGCATGTACCCTTTCTGTACTACCGTTACAACCGTATTCTCTTCCTGGCCGTCTTCTGCTTCTGCCTGCTGTACCGCCTGATGCAGATTGGGGTCGAACGCTTCGCCGAGCGCCGGTATTTCCTTTACCCCCAACCCTGACATAATATCCAAGAGCTGTTTATAAACCATTGAAACGCCCTGAGCCATAGGATCCTCTTGCTTATCATCCACATGGGAGAGCGCTCTTTCAAGGTTATCTAGTACAGGCAATATCTTTTCTATAACATCACATACGCCGGTCTTGATTGCCTGGGAAACAGCTGCCTGATTGCGTTTCTTATAGTTATTAAAATCGCTGAACGTACGCTGATAACTATCCTTAAAAGAATCCCGTTCTATTTCTGCCTTTTCGAGCGCCTTCTCAAGCTGTGCTAACTTATTGCCAGCACCGTTTTGGTCCTTTGGTTTTTCTTGCGTTTCGCGCGTTATCTCGTCTTTGATTTCGCCAATTACGGCATCCCCATCTTGCTGCATAGCATTTTCTTTATCGTATTCAGACAGGGGAGTTTGATTATCTTTGTTGTTTTCGTTCAATTTTTATTCACCGCCTTTTAATCTTCTTCTGTCTCTAAAAAATTTAATAGTATGCTGTTTAAGCTATTACTAACGTATCCGAGTATCGACATAACCTTTGAGTAATCCATCCGGGTGGGTCCTATAACGCCACACGAACCAAGCGTCTTGCCAGCGATCTTATACGTAGCGGTTACCACGCTCATATCATAAAGCTCCTGAGCCTCGTTTTCCTGTCCAATTGTAACAGAAAACTCAAGCTTTGTGGCCTTTTTCATCATGTCATAAAGCATATCTTTTGTTTCGAGCAAAGAGATAAAATTTTTTGTCTTCTCTACACTCATATATTCTGGATAATCGATGATGTTTTGTGTTCCGCCAAGTACGATGCCTTTTTCTCCGTGCGGTTCAACACTAGTATCAATTGCCGTCATAATATCAGAAATAAATTCGCTGTTTAGTTTTATGTTCTCCCTTAGATATAGCACGAGATCACTTTCC
>JBMNOU010000115.1:0-4037 GCA_050943215.1 Christensenellales bacterium
TATTTCGCCGGCAGGGTTTTTAATAATGACGACATCCTCTGATTTAAAATGATATTTTGATGCTAAATATTCTGCATTATATAGCGTCCGAATGTTGTATATACCATAATATAGGCCGTTAATAAAAACCACACATGGTTGATAGTTCTGAACATCCAAGCGGTCTGGGTTTGCTAGGCTCTGAATAAATGCATCTCGAAAAAAAGAGCTTTGCGAATCAGTTGCCGAGTTTCTCAGAATAATACCTGTAACGGGAAAATCATCCGTTTGTTCGCTCAGATAAAAATCATAATCCAAGGTTGTTTTGTCATCATAGTCGTCTCTGGCCATAATTCTTAAGCTTTTATTATCAAACGCGAGGGAATATCCGCCATGGGTCTTAATGCCTACATTTTGAGACAGACCAATAAGTCCACCTGGTTGAAATATTTCTAAATGCGCTGGCCTTTCCCAAACCTTCCCCTTCTGATTATAATTGGCAGGCGTACTATATGTTACTTTGGCATCTGGGTGGGCTTTTAACCAATCCTCCTGAATCTTTCCGGCAACATAAATCCCCTTTTCATAATCAAAAAGGTTAGCCGGGTCGGTCACAATTGAGATTACCGGAACATCGTAATCAGAAAAAATGCCCTGTCCGATAAAATATGAAGTTGTGATAACATTGCTTGCAGGGTAACCGCTTTTAACTGCGCAGGCACGGATAACAGTCGCTGCGTTATTCTTGGCTAACAGTAAAATACCGTTTTCATATAAAAGAGAATTCTCAGTTGGAACCGATCCGTCAATTGTATAGTAAACCCGCACGTCTTTATCTTCGTGTGTTAATTCAAGCACCGCTTCATTTTCATAAAAGCCGGCCGGTATTGAGAACTTAACACCTGTTAACCTGGTTGCCTCAATCAAAGGTTTTAATGTGTTTTTTGTACCGGTAGTGCCTCCGTCAAAGTATGCTATAGTTTCGCTGCCATCCGGCTGACGGCCGCATGAAATATTATCCGTCATACCGAATATAAACAGATAATTTTCCCACTTGCCGCCGGGAGAGGTCAGAATAACGACATTATCGTTGTTTTTGATCCGAAAATTTGTATGAAGATTGCCATAGCAGTCTGTTTTATCTTTGGCAGACGCAAAAACAACAACAAACGAATAAGCCTCTATTACTGTTTCCGGAAACCGCCATAGATATGGGTTCTTAGCATTGGTAGATAAGCCGAACCCTTTTAAATTGACCGCAGTATCAGAGTTGTTAAAAAGCTCAATATAGTCGCTGTAATCACCATCCCCATCTTGAATAACACTTCTATTTTTCGCCATTACTTCGTTTATCACTACACTGAACTTTTCGACTTCTTGGATATTTCTAAAAGCGGTGGCGAATGTATTGTTTTTTATCCCAATAAACAATATTACTGCGAGTAATATAAAAATGAAAGCTTTTTTCCCTGTTATTATTCTTAACATGCTTCACCCTTAACTTAAAATAATTAGCCGGTGATTTCTCCGTTAAAAGACACCAAATTAACTTCATCGATCTCCGTTCCTTTTAAATGGTCCAAAATGATATGCCCGTTTTGTTTCTTAAGGAAAATTTCAAATGTCACTTCAGCAGAATATTGATTTAAATTCTGCATTCTTAACTTATGCTTGGCTTCATATTGGTTTAATATTCTTTCTACTTTTTCTATGTCAATTTCTTTTCCCTTTAATACCAGCAGATAGCAATTGTCTTTACTAACTGCCTTGCTGAATATGAAAATTATTATGAATATAAAAATACTACCTACAATAGCGATCAAAAAAGCGCCGGTACCTGATGCCAACCCGACTGCGATTGACCAAAATAAGAACGCAAGATCCCTCGGTTCTTTAATCGCGCTGCGAAACCGCACAATAGACAAAGCGCCAACCATACCTAAAGAAACGGCAAGATTGCTTCCTATCAGCATGATAACGATCGCTGTCGTTAACGCGATAATGACCAAAGTGACATTAAAACTGAGTGAGTACAAAACACCCGAAAACGTCTTTTTGTAGACAAAGAATATAAACAATGCAAGCACCGTGGTCATTGCAATATTAAAAGCAATCGTTTCGATTGTGAGTATATTATTTTTGCCCACTAAACTACGGAACAAATCAATTTCATTCATATCTCTTCTCCTATATACTTATTGCCTTTCTGGCTAAACAGTATTTGCTCACCGACGTTTTTAGAGGACAAACGTTAGATAGAATACTCCTTATAAACCCCGGCAATATCGTATGATATTTTACTTCCAATACGTACTGCGTATCGTTAAATACCGGCACCATCATAATTTCCTTTTGATAAAAATGACGCGGATTTATCGACGCACGTACGTTTTTATCAATCGTTATACGGATATTTTGAAAAGGAAAAGTATATGCCTCCCTTTCATAATCGATCAGCAAAATGGGCCTTAATCTTTCAAGATGCATGTATAAAAAAACTTTATTTGCAAGCTGACTGCCGTAGCTTAAAAGCGGTTCGCTGATACCGCTTATTAGCAAAGAAGCATGCTCTTTATCTAGCTCTAGGCTTTCTTTAAGAATATAATTTCCACGCTTGTTTTTTAGCTCAAGTTTAACGGTTTTGTTGTTCATATTATAAATTCTTAGCCGCAGTTTCCCTCTCTCTGAAAAACCATTAATTTTATCAAAAAAATCTTTATTGTCGAGAGTATCAAAGTATAAACTTCTGATCCAGTATTCCCCGTTTGCTCCGGCATTTTTATCTGGGTGCATAGATTTCTCGAGATAGCTTTTTAGCAGAAAAGCTTCGTGTCTGTTTATATAATATTTGTCCTCATGCCTATAGATTCCAACATTTTGTGAAGAATTCATTTACAATCCCCTTTATAGTTTATCTTTAGGCTTATACTTCATAAAAATTGCTGCTCCTTTTTACTTTGTCCCAACCCTTTTGATTTAAGGAATAGGAAATTGTGCCTTTGATAAAAAAGAAAATACGCAAAAAGCTGAAGAAAAACAAATCCGCAATCATACTGAATAACAGATCCTTAATATTTGACCGGCTGCATACAGAACGGTAAATACTGTTATCCTCCAAAAGGTTTTCTCCCATTTTTTTGGCACGCTTAATAGCAATCAATGAATTAAGCATATTGAAAATAAAAGCTAGTAAGGTTATCAATATGAAAAGAAGAGGCAAACCAAAAATTGACCTTAAAATAATCAGAAAAATGTTAAATATAAACGAAATAACGGCTATTGTTCCACTAAACGTCGCATCGGTTACCATTAAAAAACAAACGCTTGATTTAAAAAAGTTTTTAAATAAAAACCGACGGTTGTTTATCAGTGCATCCAAAAAGGCTTTATGCCAACGTACCCTTTGCTTAACCAAGTCGCTTAGTGTCTCCGGACATTCTGTATAGCAAATCGCATTGACGTTATAGGTAATCTTCTTATTGTTTTTTAAAGCATATTCCTGGAGTCTGATCGTAATATCTATATCCTCGCCAAGACCATTGTTAAACCCCCCCACCTCAAAAAGCGCATCTTTACGGAAAACACCAAACGCACCGGATATGATGTTAAGCGCTTCATTAAACGCGAGTGAACATTTGTATATTAAAAATCCTTTGATGAAATCAAGCGCTTGAAGTGCGATGATCCTCTTTTTTTTATTTAACAAAAAATACTGCATCACATGCACAATACCCCCTGAAGCAATAACATTATCATCCTGAAACGTTTGATTCATCACCTTTAGCGCATTCGGTTCTAATATACAATCACAGTCAAGCGTAACAATCAATTCCTTTTGGCTATAGAGGATGCCAGTATTTAAGCTTGCCGCTTTGCCACTGTTCATCTTGTTTATCACATAGATATGCGGATATCTTCCGGATTGTAAAATATTTATAGTATCTTTAGCGCTGACCCGTCTTCTTTGTTTATAAGGTCTTATTCCCAATTGTTCTTGCAATACTCTCAGTGTGTTATCGTACGAACCGTCGTTTACAAATATCACTTCCATATTATTG
>JBMNOU010000033.1:0-20864 GCA_050943215.1 Christensenellales bacterium
AGGACGTTCTCCGCGCGTGGCAAGGCAGTTTATCGAATACCTGAAAAGCACCGGGAAATAGCGGGCGGCGCGCCGGAAGCAAAAAGGGCTGCCGGTTATATTCATATCATTTTATTGTATAATACCCTAAAGCCTATGCAATGGATAACTTTAAAATGGCTCCATTTTTAACAATTTTATGGCACAACAGTATAAAATGGTTGTTGAAATCTGTAGGATTTTATAATAATGAGGTGTAGCATGAAGGATATCAAACACTTCGGATTGCGCATTGATGCGCAGTTGCTGCTCAGATTTCATCAGGTGTGCGAATATGAGGGCCGGTCCGCAAACGCCCAAATACTTTACCTTATCCGCAAGTGCGTCGAGGAATATGAGAAATCTCATAAAGAAGGGAAAGGGCAATGAAGGTTGCAGTGGTTGGTTCTAGTCGGATAAAAGGGGATATCGATGCGTATATCCCCGCCGGCACAACACAAATCGTATCGGGCGGCTTGCGGGGAATCGAAAGCCTTGCGGAACGCTGGGCAGACGATAACGGCGTACCAAAGCTGATGATAAAGCTTACGCATGACAGATTTGGCAGGCTTTACCCGCTGAAGCGCGCCAGACTGATTGCTGAGACGGCGGACATAGTTGTGGCTGTATGGGACGGCGTGTCTGTAGAGACAAAGCTGGTCATTGACTGCGCTCGGCGTGCCGGAAAGATGGTGAAGGTTCATCTGGTCAAGAGAATATAACGGGGTGCTGCACTCCCTTTGCTTCTCTAATCAAATATTTAAGTAAAATTGTGTAATAGAGCAATCAGGCGCGTAGGTGCAGATAGGCTTTAGTTACTGTACTGTTGACATGCCGTCTTAATTGCCCTATTTTATTATCGGGTGAGGTTATGGCTAGCATAAAAACAAACGCTATGCGTTTTCTTGACAGCGCGGGAGTATCATATAGGCAGCACACATACGAATCGGACGGATTTTTAGACGGCGTCGCTGTTGCTAAAAAGATTGGCCAGCCAAAGGAGAAGGTATTTAAAACGCTAGTAGCGCAAGGGACGAGCCGCGCGTATTATGTATTTGTGATACCTGCCGCAAAGGCGCTCGATTTAAAAGCGGCGGCCAGAGCTGTTGGTGAGAAATCGGTAGGGATGATTAAGGCTGCGGACATCACCAAGGTAACCGGATATATCAGGGGCGGATGCTCTCCGATCGGCATGAAAAAGGCGTATAAAACGGTCATTGACGTCTCGTGTGCAAAACAGTACACGATTATATTCAGCGCAGGCAAAATCGGCTGCCAGATAGAGATGCGGCCGGATGACCTTATCAATATTATTCACTGCAAAATCGAAAACATTGTGCTCTAATCAGCTAAATATCCGCCGTGTATAAGCGCAAGGCTTTTAGGCGCGGGCATATTGATGTATAATGGTACTATCTATCAATATGAGGTTGGGTTATGAAATGGGTTTTTCAGTTGGGCGTGATATTTGTTGTTTCTTTTGCGGGCGAAATGCTGCGAATTGTAATACCGCTGCCCATTCCGGCCAGCATATACGGCCTGATTCTAATGCTGCTGTGTCTTAAAACAAAGATCGTGAAGCTTAAGCACGTGCAGGGCGCGGGCGCTTTTTTGCTGGAGGTTATGCCGCTGTTGTTCGTTCCGGCTACGGTCGGGCTTATGGTGACGTGGGATGCGCTTTCAAACATGCTGCTGCCGTTTCTCGCAATTATGGTATTGAATACTCTGATCGTCCTTGTGGTAACCGGGCGCACGGCGCAGCTTATCATGCGAAAGGATAAAGATAAATGAAGGAAACTATTTTTAGCTCTGCGTATTTTGGAGTGGTAATCAGCATATCGGCCTATGCGCTGGGCTTTTTTGTAAAGAGAAAACTAAAGGCCGGGTTTTTGAATCCTCTTGTAGTCGCTGTGGTGGTTGTTATCACTTTTTTGCTGGCCGCGGGCGTAAGTTACGAAAGCTACAACGTTGGGGGCAAGTACATTTCGTATTTGCTGACGCCGGCGACGGTATGCCTTGCGATACCGCTGTACCAGCAGCTCGCATTGCTAAAGAAATACAAAAAGGCAGTGGTCATAGGGATACTCGCAGGAGTTTTGAGCAGCCTTGGCAGCGTGCTGGCACTATCGTACCTGTTTGGCTTATCGCACGAGCAGTATGTGACGCTGCTTCCAAAGTCTATAACGATGGCGATTGGCATTGGTGTATCGAATGAGCTAGGAGGCATACAGGCAATCACTGTGGCCAGCATTGCCGTGACCGGTATACTTGGCAACATGCTAGGGCCGGCAGTCTGCCGGTTGTTTAAGATTAGGGAACCTATTGCAGCAGGGCTTGCGCTTGGCACTGCGTCTCACGCGTTTGGCACAGTAAAGGCGCTTGAAATGGGCGAAGTGCAGGGCGCGATGGGCAGCCTATCTATCGTGGTCGCCGGACTGATCACGGTGGTGGGCGCGTCTTTTTTCGCGTATCTGCTTTAGCGGAGCCGGGAGGCTCGCAATGCAAAAAGTATAAGAAAGCGAAATTTCACTCCGGGTATTTTGTTGGGGAATCGCTTAAAATCAATCCGATTCTTTTATCTTTTTTAATAATTATTTTCTTCCTTAAGTTTTTAGATAGCTGACTTTGATAATGGTTTTCCTTCAAAAAGTTCAAGCAATAAATTATAATAAGTATTTTCCCATGATTTATAGCTTCTCTGCGTCTTTAACCGGCTTTTTATTGTTAAAGTAATAAACATATTGTTTCGTAATTTAAGATTCAATATCATTGTGTGTTCGGCTTTTTAGAATTTTATTTTTAATAAGACTAAAACTATACCCGAAAGGAGGATACTATGGTAAACGATATATTGCAAACAATGCTAAAATCATTGGTATCGGTTGCTGTTCTATTCGTGCTAACCTGTATTATGGGCAAAAAACAATTGTCTCAGCTCACGTTTTTTGATTATGCTGTTGGTATCTCCATTGGGTCTATAGCAGCCACTTTTGCTGTTGATTCATCAATTAATTATGTAAAAGGAATTACCGGGTTAATCATATACTCACTTTTTCCAATAGTATTATCGTTAATTTCGTTGAAGAACTATAAAGCCAAAAAATTGTTAGACGGAAAACCTACAATACTTATACAGAATGGCCAAATCGTCGAAAAAAATTTAAAAAAGATAAAGATGACTGTTAACGATGTCCTTGAGGAATGCCGTCTGAAAAATGCGTTTAACGTTGCCGATGTAGAATTTGCTATACTTGAAACGGCTGGTAAAGTTAGTATACAGATGAAACCCGAGAATCAGCCGCTGACCCCTAAAGATATGAATGTTCAAAAAGCCTACAGAGGCTTATGCTTAAATGCAATCGTAGACGGAGAAATTTTAGAGGACCATTTAAAGATGGTGGGTAAAGACAGGCAATGGATAATAGATATGTTAAACAAACAAAACATACCGGACTATAGAGATGTTATTTTGGGTTATATTGACAGCAATAATGTGCTGGTCATTCAGAAAAGAAACAACATTGATCCTTTCAATCCTTTAATTTAAAAAGCCGAGTGTATCAGAAATAAATGCGGGCCGCGTATATAACAAGAGGCAGCGTGAATGTGCAGAAAACTGTGGTAGCAAACACGGTCTGTGCGGCGAACTCCGGCTCGTTGCCGAATTCGCTCGCGAGTATCGAGGAATTAACCGCACTCGGCGTTGAGATGCCTATGATCAGAGCCTGTGCGAGCAGCCCTTTTATACCGAGCAGCAGCAACAGCGCGAACCCGAGCGCCGGCCCAGCGATCACTTTGACTATGCTGGCCGTAAGCACCTCTTTTAGCTGGCTGCCAAGGCGCACATTTGCAAGCTGCACTCCTAGAGTGATCAGCGCGAAACCAACGAACATATTAGAGATATAATCGAGCGGTATGACAACGGTATTGGGTATGCGCGCACCCGTCAGCTTGAAAACCGCTACAAGCAGCAGCACGTAGAGAGAAGGCATTTTAAGCATACTCAAAAACGCGTTGCTGCGTGACGACTGGCCCGAGCTTGCCTGAAACACGCCAAATGTGTTTGACGTGATGTTTTGTATCACCACGATAAAAAGCTGGGAGGCGGTGGCGACGGGGTTGCCCCTAAACACTAGCTCTATCAGTGGAATACCGTAGTTGCCCGTGTTGAAAAGCACCAGCGAATTGGAAAAAGCGTTGCGCAGGCTCTTTTTGTACCTAAATGCGGCGGAAATCCCAAATGCCAGAAAAAACATCATTACCTCTAGAATGGCGATAAAAGGCACCACCAAAAAGAAGAAGTCCCACGCGATGTCTATCTGGTACATTTTTGTAAAGATCACTACAGGAATCAGCAGATACATCATCAGTTTGGAATACGTCCTAACGTTAGTCTTGAAAATTTTCTGGAACACAAAGCCGATTGCGATAAGCAGTACGATGGGAAGAGATATCTCTTCTAAGATGTAGAGCAGTTCTGTCATTAAGCGCTCCTTAAGTGTTTGCATTTATTATACCAGCTTTTAGGTTTGCCGCGAAGGCAAAATCTATTTTATGCATTAAATGATTTAATCCCGCTATAATAAATTTTACACCGAACAATATATTGCGAAGAAAAACTCCATAATAATCAGTAACAGATAAAAAAAGGCAGGCTGTATGAAAGAAAAGGAAACGTCGTCTTTGAGCATATTCACTATTGCATCCGCGTATATCGGGACGGTTGTTGGCGCAGGGTTTGCTTCGGGCCAGGAGATACTACGGTTTTTCAGTGCGTTTGGACTGCCGGGGCTTTGGGGCGCGGCCATATCTGTCGCGCTGTTCTTTTTCATCGGATATTCGGTGCTGCTGCTTGGGCGGCACCTAAAAGCACATTCGCATGTAGACGTCGTGCGCTTTACGAACGGACGGATTATAGGCAGCGTGATTGACATTATTATAACGGTATTTTTGTTTGGCGCGCTGGCCGCTATGATTGCCGGCGCCGGTGCGATATTTAAGGAGCAGTTTAATATCGGCGCGGTATGGGGAACGCTTACAATGGCGGTGCTAAGCTTTCTCACTGTGACAACCGGCACAAAAGGCGTGATCAGCGCGATAAGCTATGTCGTGCCTTTTCTGATCGTTTCGGTACTGTTTATCTCAATCTACAGCTTGCTAAAAAACCCGGTGACTGAGCAGGAAATCGCCGTGGCAAAAGGACTGGCCCGCTCTGCGCCCTACTGGCCGCTTTCTGCAGCTAATTACGCGTCGTATAACCTGGTGATTGCCATAGCGGTGCTGGCGCCGATGGGCGCACGGTGCGAAAACCGTAAAAGGCTATTCTGGGGCGCGCTGCTGGGCGCGCTTGGGCTAGGGGTGGGCATTGCCGCGATCTATTTTTGTGTACTGACCAATATTGCCGAAGTGGCGGATATGGAAGTGCCTATGATCGGCATTGCCGGCAAAATATCATCCGTAATGACGTTTGCTTTCGCCATCGTGCTGTTTGCCGAGGTGTATACAACGGCTGTGGGCAACCTTTATGGCTTTGTACAAAGGGTATCTTCTAAAACACCAAAGACTATTGTTATCGCAGGGGTAACAGCCGCCGCGTTTTCGGCCGGGCAGCTTGGGTTTTCGAATCTCGTCAAATACCTATATCCGGCTGTTGGATACGGCGGAATGCTATTTTTCGCGGGCGTAGCGTATGTCTGGATTAAAAAAAGGTACGCTCTGAGATGATAAACAATTCCAACAATACTACATATATGCTATAATATACCATGTAAAGAAAAAGAAGGGGATTTATTATTATGCAAAAAAAGAGGTTTGATTGCAGGGTTTGGATACGACAGGCTTTGCCGCTAGTGCTTAACATGAAGAAATTGTGTTTTTTATTGATTATACTAACTCTGTTCTTAATGCCGACAGTGGCTTTGGCTGATGTTGGCCCAAAATCTTCTCTTGACATATATGTAAAAAATGCACCGCAGGAAACATATTATCTGGATTTGCTGGTTAGTGATACATTTTATATGAATGCTGAATATGACTCATTAGATGGCGATACCAGTGTATCAAAAGGCCACCACAAAACGAGGTTTTTGGAGATAATATATTCCGATTATGAAACGATGGGGATATCCTCGGCGAACGGCGAGGCAAATTGGTTTTTGCAGTTATTAAAGACCTATACTGCTACTATTCTGATAGAAGGAATTATTTTGCTGTTGTTTGGGTTCAAATTGAAGGAAAACGGGAAGCCATTTTTATTAGTTAACCTTTGCACACAGATAATAATGATTGTTTCTTTAGGTCTTATCATGGTATACGGCGGTTTAATGATGTGTTTATTGTCTTTTATATACATTGAAATTGGCATTATAACGATAAAGTATTTTGCTTACAAAAAACTGCTTCAGAGGGAGGGAAAAGATTGCATAATCGGTTATACGGTAACCGCTAGCTTATTTAGCATGACAGCGACATTTATCATTTTATTTTCATCTGTTTCGTAATGCAGTAAACCCCAGGACTTGAGCGATCATGAGCGATTTTTTTATTTATGATCAAAGCATAACAAAGACTTGGGGAAAGTGTCTAATTGCAGGAGGGTGTAGCATGAATAGGATCAGCGGAGTTAACATGGATGAAGAATCCGCGGCGGGCGTATCGTATGTAAAGAGATCGGGCGGGGGATATGATATAGATACGGACGCGGTTATGCAGCAGATTGCCGCGTATGTAAACGAGGCAGAAAAGTATAGCGTTGCGGGGCTGTGCATTGCGCTTGGCATCACGCGAGAGACGCTGGACCTTTGGCGCGCGGGTTATGTGTGCGCAAACGATACGATGGACAAGCAGACAGCCGCAAACGCATCTCTTGCGGAATGCATCGCGAAGGGTGAGCTATATATCCACCGGTACTGGGAAGAGAGCGATAAATCGACAACGCTGCACACGAAGTTCCTCGAAAACGCGGGAGTTATTGGCGATAGCCGTCCGGCTGGATATATGCTGCCTTTTTCGCTAGGCAAATTGAAAAAATATTGCCGATAGCGGCGGGAATCAATGCGCATAGATTGCGGCGCTTAGGATAAAATAGGGAATATCATTGGTTTAAGGAAGTGAACGGTATGAAAGCAGAAATTGACCGTGAAGGATGCATTGCATGCGAGCTGTGCGTGGGGACTTGCCCGGAGGTTTTCCGGATGGCCATTGACGGGCGCGCCGAGGTATTTGTGGAAGAGATCCCGAAAGACGCGGAAGACGCCGCGGCCGAGGCGGCCGATGGGTGTCCGGTGGACGTGATTGCAATTGAAGAAGACTAATACAAAAAAGACAGGGCGCCGGGCAAACTACCCGGCGTTTTAGTTTGGCCTTTGATAAGGTTTTTTTTATGCAAAAGAAGCATTAGGGGGTAGCTATGATAAGCGTTGAGGAAAAAGTGCTGTGGAAGGCGTTCGGCAGGCCGACGGTGAAACAGGCGGCGTTTTTGAAGGCGGATACCCGGTATGTGGGGTATGGTGGCGCAAAGGGCGGAGGCAAATCTCACGCGGTTAGGGCAAAGGCCACGTATCTGGCGTTTGCGCACCCGGGTATACAGATGCTGATTGTGCGGCGGACGCTGCCCGAGCTTCGGGAAAACCATACGAACCGGCTGCTAAAAGAGTATCATGCATTTCCGGAATACCTTAGGCCAAAGTATAACGGTGATGAAAAAGCGTTTATATTTCCGTGGGGGTCGCGCATAAAGCTTGGGTATTGCGACAGTGAAAATGACGTACTGCAATATCAGGGACAGGAATACGATGTGTTGTTTCTAGACGAGGCGACTCAGCTGTCCGAGAACCAGTTTGGATGGCTCAATGCGTGTGTACGCGGCGTGGGTGCATATCCTAAAAGGACGTATGTTACATGTAACCCGGGCGGCACGGGGCATGGGTGGGTGAAAAGGCTTTTTATAGACAAAGACTACCGGCGCAGCGAGAGCGCTCGCGACTATACGTTCATACAGGCGCTTGTATGGGATAATACACCTCTTTTTAACGGAGACGCGGGGTATATCCGCGCGCTAAAGAGGCTAAAGAAGCAATACGGCAACGAAAAGCCTCTAAGTGAGCTGAAAAAAATGGCTGCGCATGAGGCGGATTATGTGCGACAGCTCGAAAGCCTGCCCTCGGCGCTGAGGCGGGCGTGGCTTGACGGCGACTGGAATGTATTTGCGGGGCAGTTTTTTGGCGAGTTTCGCGAAGAGACGCATGTATGCGCACCGTTTTTGATACCGGATGGATGGAGGCGCAGCGCGGCGATCGATTACGGACTCGATATGCTGGCGGTTTTGTGGTTTGCTGTAAATCCCGCGGGGCGTGTGTTTTGCTATCGGAACATAGAGCGGCCTAACCTGACGATTTCAAAGGCTGCGAAAGAGATACTTAACGCCGGAAGCGAAAGCGTTGCGGAATATATCGCGCCACCCGATCTGTGGAGCCGGCGGCAGGACTCGGGGAGAAGCGCGGCGGATATCTTTGCCGAGAACGGCGTACCGCTGATAAGGGCGGGCAACAGCCGTATAGATGGATGGCTGTGCGTCAAAGAATATTTAAATGATAGCGGTGGCATACCGAAGATGAAGTTTTTCAGCGTATGCACCCCGGTGCTGCGTGCGCTGCCTTTGCTGCAGCATGACGGATACAATGTTAACGACGTGGCTACCGAGCCGCATGATATAACGCATAGCCCTGATGCGCTGCGGTACTGGTGCTCTTTGCGGCAGCTTTGCCCCGAGGCGAATAGGCCGGCCGAGGCAAATCCATTTGCGCAGTTTAAGAAAAACGGCTCGGGAGAAGTGGGGGAAGCGTTTTTGCTGGGCGGATATGGCAGGTGAAAAGAAACCGTAAAACATTTGTAATTTTTCTTTGCCGAAACTTAACATAAATATGTATATTATAACCCTTTTTTATCGTGGGCAAAAGGTTTATAATACATAGTAACGGACTTATTATATTTTCATTTTTTTCTCCTGCGCGGGCCATGCCGCTTTTGGTATGGCCCGGCTTTATTAACGCGGCAAACCGGCCCAACACTCTCATCTTGCTCAACCCAAAAAAGCCCGTGTTTATACGGGCACGTTTGTTGTTTTTTATTTATTTTCTTTGTTTCGTATGTATTTGAATACGACGTTTGGGTTGCTCGTTTTGCGCGACTGTATCTCAAACTTTTTTAGTGACGATATAAACGGCGTCAGCTTGGAAAATCCGTAATTTCTCGTGTCAAAATCGGGAAAGCGCTTTGTCAGCCTTTTGCCCACCTCGCCAAGGTACGCCCATCCGTCATCATCCGAGCTCTCATCGACAATGACCTTTATAGCTTCGATAAGCTTTTCTTTGCCGGCCATGCCGTTCTTTGCCGTTTCCTGGGCTGCGGCGGCTTCATCTGCCGCCCTTTCACTCTGAGCGGCGGAGGCCAGCACCTCAAGATACTTAAACTTCTCGCACGCTGCGATAAACGGCGGCGGAGTTTTCTTTTCTCCCATACCTAATACGTACATGCCCGATTCTCTAAGGCGAGCGGCCAGCTTGGTAAAATCGCTGTCGCTTGACACAATGCAAAAACCGTCTACACTGCCTGAATATAGTATGTCCATAGCGTCTATAATGAGCGCCGCGTCCGTCGCGTTTTTCCCGGTTGTGTAGCTGTACTGCTGTATAGGCGTTATAGAAAAATTAAGGAGCACGTTTTTCCATGCAGACATCTGCGGTTTTGTCCAGTCTCCATAAATCCTTTTATATGTGGGCGTGCCATGATTGGATATCTCATCGAGGATAAACTTTAAATATTTATCCGATACATTATCTGCATCGATCAGCACGGCCATTCTTTTATCGTTTTCCATTCAAACTTCCTTGTTTTCAGTATGTTTTATGCCAGTATACCACATACTGTCTGTTTCGGTAAAGCTATAAGCCCCAAATGTTGATAAAACGGCAAATAATAATAGATAACAATGCAATTATTATAAGTTGAAATTGGTATTAAAATTGAGCGATTTTGAGCGATTTTTCTGATTAGAATAAAACCATGAAAGAGGCTTTTAAAAGAGCCTTTTTTTATTCGCTTTTTTTGCAGCAGGATAAAAGAGAAAAAGGAGGTTTAATATGGCGGACATTGCGATCGGCATTGCGGCAGGCGTTTTTGCTGCGGCAATGTGCATCATTTTTTACAGAAAGGGAGTGAGGGACGGTGTGGGCATGAAAAAAAGACTACGGGAGCCTATTGAATTGCCTGAGCAAGACGCCGAAGGGCAAAACGAGCTGATGAAAAAATACGAGATGATCATGAACTACGACCCTTATGGTGAACACGTATGAGCAAGACGAAAGCATGGCAGGAGTATGAACAGGGGATCGATTATAAATCGCGCATTTCTCTTTACAGCGCCGTCGATCTCAATGAACGGTTTTACGCGGGCGACCAGTGGGTGGGCATACCGCACGAGGGGCTGCCTACGCCTGTCGTAAATTTTATCAAGTACGCATCGGCTTGGAAGATTGCGGCGGTTACCGACAGGCGTCTCAAAATGGCGTTTTTTGCGGAGGGTATCAGCGACGGAAACGAGATAAGCACATACGCGCGGCAGATATCCGAATACTGCGATATGCTGTGGGAGAGGCTTAAGATGGATTACCTTACCAAAGAGGGGTTAAAGCAGGCGGCAATTACCGGAGACTACATACAGTATTTTTACTGGGACACCGATTTGATGACCGGCCAGGCGGTAAGCGGGGATATTGGCACGGTACTGATTGACAACGTTAATTATTACCCCGGCAATCCTAATAGCCCGGATGTGCAGTCTCAGCCGTATATCATACTTGCGTTTAGGGAGCTTTTAAGCAAGGTGCGTAAAGAGGCAGCCGCCTTAGGATGCGAAAACGCAGACGAAATAGCGGCGGATGAGGACACCGAGTATACCTCGGGCGACCGCGGCAAGATAGAGCTTGACGGTTTGGAAAAGTGCAACGTGCTATTAAAAATGTACAAGAAAGATGGGCGCGTTTACTGCGAAAAGTCGGTGCGCAACGCGATAATACAGCCGGAGAAGGATACGGGGCTAGCCCGCTATCCGATCGCGCTGATGAACTGGGAGACCAGGAAGAACTGCTGCCACGGCACCGCAGAAGTTTCGGGGCTGATCCCAAACCAGGTGTTTGTCAACAAGATACTGGCTCTCGCACAGCTAAACCAGATGCAGACGAGCTTTCCAAAGGTGATCTTTGACAAAACGCGCATTCGGGAATGGACGAACAAGGTAGCAGGAGCGATCGCTGTTAACGGCAATATAAGCGGCGCTGCATCTTATATGAACCCGCCTGGGATCGCTTCGGATGCGTGGCGGGGGCTTGACGTGACGCTTAGCACGACGATGAGAATGATGGGCGCTAATGACGTGACGCTAGGCAACATCAAGAACCCGGATAATACTTCTGCGTTCATCGCGACACGGGACGCGGCAATGGTGCCTCTTCAGGCCCAGCAGCAGAGGTTCTATTCTTTCGTTGAGGATGTAGGGTTCATTTGGCTTGATTTTATCAAAAGCTTTTATAAGGCAGGGCGCATGATCCCTGTGATGGACGGCAATAAGAGAGTATTTGTACCGCTTCCTGACGATGCGCTTGACGCGTTTACGATGAACCTTAGGGTGGAAGTCGGGCCGTCTACGATGTGGAGCGAGATACAGGTGCTGCAGACTCTGGACAACCTTTTAAGGAGCGGACAGATTAGCTTTAAGCAGTATCTATCGCGGTTGCCGGACGGGCATATCCCATTGAAAGAGGAGCTGCTGGCCGAAGCCGAACAGGCGGCAGTGAGCAAAGAGGCCGCTCAGGCAATGCGGGCATCCGGGCAGAAAAAGCCCCCGCCTTTGCCACCCGGACAGGCTGCCGCAGCGGGCGGTGCGGATATGCTGATAGAGGCGGTTAAAGCTCTTGAAAAGTCGGGTGATCTGCCGCCGGAGATTGCGGACGCGGCGGTAAAGCTAGCGCAGCAGGGAGCGGGTGAAGATGCGGTATTGCAGGCGTTGAAAAACGCGCAGATGCAGGGGCTGATTTCGAATGAGGCCATATCGGCTCTGTCTTTGGCTATATCACAGCAGGGCGCAGCAGTTTGAGCTTCCTTTTATAAAAGGCAAAAATAATTTTGTGAAGTTGTACATGTTTGTAACGTCATGCATATAATATAGTGACTGCAATCCTTACGAATGATGGGGGTGTGGGGCTTTGAGTACCGAACAGAATGTGCTGGTGGCCAGACTCAACGAAGTATTCAGCAAGCTTGAGGAATCGATCGACGAAAACGGCCGAGAGCTCATTAAAAAGACAATAGAGAATGAAGTGTCGAAGCTAGAAGCGCTGCAGGCAGAGCGGCTCAAGCTGGATAAGCTCGAGTCGCGAATTAATGAATCTAATATTGCCCTGACCGAGGCGGACGGACGGATCGATAACTTAAAGACACAAATGGAAGGCGAGCTTAGACTCGTGCATGAAATATTTCGGGGGCTAAAAGAGCATATCGAACGGATTGATAAGAACACATCAAAAGAAGAACACATTAAAAGAACTTGGCGCATTGCTCTGATTGCAGCAATCCCCGGTATTATATCTGTTGCGATCAAGGTGGCTGAGCTTTTATTACCCCCGGGCGGATAATGCCCGGAAGGATAGAGACAGCTGGGGCTCCCTGCCTTAAAATAGCGTAAGGACCGCCTTTTAAAGGCGGTCCCTTTTCTATGCCTTTTCGCGATAACGCTTATGCGGGGAGGGCAAAGGTAATAGGCACGAGAGCAAAAATAAAAATACAATTGGGGCTGCTGAAAAGCGGCCCTTTTTATGCGCAAAAACGAAAGGGGATGATGAGTATGTTTGAAACGGCCCAACCACAGGCCGATGATTCGGCAAACCAGCCGGATATGGCGGCGCCGGAAAGCGGCGGAACTGAGGGAGTGCCGCAAGAGGCTTTTCTAACTGTCCGGTACAACAAGGAGGAAAGGCCGCTCTCGAAAGAGGCGGCGGTGGAGTTTGCCCAGAAGGGAATGAACTATGACAAGCTGTATGAGCGTTTGAAGCAAGCGGCGGATAAGCTAACCGCGTACGAAAAAAGCGATTTTTTTAAAACGGCGCAATCGTACGCCGACAAAAACGGAAGGCCGACCAAAGAGGTGCTGGAGCTTATGCAGCGGCAGATCGATTTGCAGCTTGACCCAAACGCGGCACGGCAGACTGCTGTGGACAGTCAGCTTGACACTTTTATGCGCGCGAACCCGGGAATTGACCCAAGGGCGCTGCCCGAAGACGTGCTTAAAGCATGGAAACGGGGCGTTCCGCTTTACGAAGCATACCTCGCACACCAGGCGGGGACATATAAGGCACAGCTTGACGCGCTGGAAAAAGCGGCGGATACCAATAGGCGCAACGCGGTAGCCAGCATGGGGAAGGCCGGGGGAGGCGCGGTGCGGAGCAAACCGCTTTCGGAAGAGAGCATACGCGCCATGACAAGAGAAGAGCTTGAAAAGAACCATGAACGGATATGGGTATTTCTGACAGAAAAAAGGAATTAAGGTAAAAGAAAGGATGATGAAAGATTGGCATACGAAAGTTTTACGCCTGAGGTTCTCGCAAGAGAGCTGATGACTGACAGGGGCAGGGATTGCGTATTTAAAAATCTTTGCTACAACGGGCCCATATTGGGCGAGATAACAAAAAAAGGCGATGTGCTGCATATCGCGGGCGTTGGCAGGCCTACGGTCAGAGATTATACGCCGGGCGTTGATATCACGCTTGAGCAAAAGACGAGCTATAACCAGGATTTGCACATAAGCCAGGCAAAGTACGTCAACGTGGAAGTGGACAGAGTGGACAGCTCGAAGGCGCAGGGTGAGATGTTTGGAGTAGAGGTTAGAGAAGCCAAGCGCGCGCTTGCGCAGACGATGGATGAGTATCTCGCGGGATTTTACGAGCAGGCGGCAACCACTATTCAAAACACGGCATGTACAGCATCTACGGTTTTATCAACGCTTGCCGAAGCAGAGCAGAGCCTGCTTGAGGCCGAGGTGCCTTTTGAGGAAGAAAAGTTTCTCGTGATATCTCCGGCAGTGTACACAAAGCTGGTGCTCGGCAAGATAATGTTTCAGCAGTCTAATGCGGATGTGCTTGGCAAGGGGTTTAAGGGCAGTTACTTAAACTTCAACGTATACGTTTCGAACTCGATAAAAAAGACAGGCGATGTAAACCACTGCATGGCGTTCTCGCGGCAGGCGATAGCGCTGGCCGAGCAGATACCGGTGGGCATGATCGAGCGATATAAGCCCGAGAAGACATTCGCGGATGCGTTTAAGGTGCTTCACCTATATGGCGCGACAGTGATCCGGCCGGGAGAGCTTATCACGGTAGACATCACGCCGGACGACGAAGAAGTCATTTAAGGAGGCGATAGTATGGCAGACGTAAGTATTTTTGATGTGAGCGGCGGCGGAAACGACGCCAAGGCAACTGCTTTGTTGACAGCGGGGGCGGCAGCCCAGACGGTGCCCTGCGCATACGGCAAAGACCAGAGGCTAGCGCTGCGCGTTAAAAATGGCAACGAACTAAAAAAAGCAGTTGTTTGTGTGGCGGCGGGCAGCGGCCCGAGAGCGGCGCTTGGCGCAATGAGCGTGACGGTAAATGAGGGAGAGACGGCGTATATCGCGCTGTTCGATACCGCAAGGTATAAGGATCTTTCGACCAACGGCATTACGGTTACGCTGGTGGATGCGGCGGGTGATGCGCTTGAAGCGGCAGAGCTTGCGGCCGTGCAGATAGAGGCTGTACAGCTGTAGGCATGCGGTGCGCCTTTCCGGGATCAACCAGAAGGGCGCATACCCTTAAAAAAGGGTGTATCAAAGTAAAAGAAACGCCGGGGATCTGTGTGGCTACGGCGAGATAAAGCGCCCGAAAAGGCATGCAGAACGGCAAAAGATAAGGAAGTGAAAAAAGCATGACGGCAAGAGATGTATATGAACTGGCGCTCGCGCTGATCGACGCCGCGCAGACGGATAGCGGGGCGAACACAGAGGACTATGCCGACAAAGCGCCTCAGATTATTGACGTGCTGCAAAGAGAGCTAGCGTTTTATGAGGACGCGATGCTGACGGGCCGAATCACCAGCCTTGATGACGTGCTAGAGATAAGCGACGATACCGCGGCGAGGGTGATGCCATACGGCCTTGCGGCGGCCTTTGCGCTGGCTGATAAAAATACGGATATGCAGAGTGACTACAGCTATTTATATAGGTCGATGATCCGGACGATCCGCACAAACGAGGCGGATACCGCCGACGAATATGGCGTACTTAGAGGCATGTCATGAAAAGCGTGTCACTGACGGAATTTTTAAGGCTGTCGAAGCGCGCGGGAAGCATTAAAGACGGTATGCAGGGCCTTGAGAGCTATATGCAGGGCCTTGAGGGCGATATGCAAGGCCTTGAGAGCGATATGCAAAGCCTTGAGGGCGAAATGCGGAAACTGAGGATGACGGGAGAGATTACGCTATGGTCGGCGGCAGCGGCCCCCGGCGGATGGCTTATATGCGATGGTTCCGCGGTGTCTCGGTCGGGATATGCGGCGCTGTACGCGGTGATCGGCACAACATACGGCACCGGGAACGGCACGACGACATTTAATATACCGAACCTAAAAGGCCGCGTGCCCGCTGGATATAGCAGCTCGGACAGCAGCTTTAACACGCTCGGGAAAACGGGCGGATCGAAGACGCATGCTCTAAGCGTCTCTGAAATGCCCTCGCATACGCATACGTATAAATTCAGCAACTATTCGGTCGGAATATATCCGGGTGGTGACGTATTGTCGAGGTATGAAAACGATGTCTATAACGGTACGACAAGATCAGCTGGCAGTGGATCATCGCATAACAACCTTCAGCCGTATGTTGTGCTGAACTATATCATTAAAACGTAAAGGAGAGTGTGGAATGACGATTATTGAGCTAAGGGCGCTAACGTCGAGCGAGATTGAGGATATCGAGGGACAGCTAAGAGAGATTGAGCAGACCAAAATATACCTAACGAATATACTGCAACAAAAAATAGATAGCCTTGTACTGATTGACAGCATGATAGAGGGCGAAACATGAAAGCGGGGGGAAGATTATGGCGCAGCTATTAAATGAAATCACGCTGCCCGAACTCTGCGGCGGACTGAATACGAACGATCCGGAATATGAGATCCGCGATAACCAAAGCCCCGACATGATGAACCTGTGGTTTAAAGGTAAGGCGCTTTCAAAGCGCCCCGGGCAGACAATGGTAACAAAAGAGCTATCTGGCAGCGTGCACCGTATATCCGGCTTATACAACGGGTTTCGGGCAGTGCATGCGGGAACGAAGCTATATAAATGGAACGGCACGACGGCAACCGAGATAAAATCGGGGCTTGAGAGCCAGCCGGGCGTTTTTATAGCATTTGGAGACGTACTTTATTATATCGACGGCAGAGAGATATGGGAGATAGAGCCTAAGTACGCGGTATCGGCGGTGGTGCCGTACGCGCCCGTCGTGATAATAAACTGCCGCCCTGATTTAAGCGAAAGCGATGACAATGAATCGTACAATCTTTTGGGCGGAGGGTTTTGCGTTAAATACAACGGCAACGCGTCGTCAAAGGTATACAGCCTGCCTCAGACAAAGCTGGACGCGGCAACGGTAAAGGTAACAGTGAATGCTGTAGATCTTACCGAAGGCACGCATTTTACCGTGAACCGTACAGCCGGCACAGTCAATTTTTCAGGCGGGACAAGCCCTCATGGGGCACCGGGATCTGGTACTAACAACGTTTGGATCACCGCGTATAAGACTATTGCAGGAAACAAGGAAAAGATTACCGGGTGCAGTGCCGGGGTGCCGTTTGGCGGAGAAGGCAGCGGCGTGGTGGGCGGCACGCGGGTGTTTTTATCGGCCAATCCGGGCCATCCGCTGGCGTATTGGCGCAGCGACCTTGGGATGCATGTGGGGTGTGGCATGAGGTATTTTCCGGATACATCCGAGGAGTATCTTGACCAGAACAGCGACGCTGTTGCCGCAATCGCCAAAATGGGAGACAAGCTTGTGATATTCAAGGAAAACTCGGTCTTTGCGGTAGGGTATGCGTTTGACGGAGAGGATGTTTATTATCCGGTGCGGGAATGCCACAGCACGATTGGGTGCGATATGCCGGGCAGCGTACAGCTGATTGATAACCGGCTGGTGTTCGCAAATACAAAAAGCGGCATACACATGCTGATTACGATGGATAACGAGCTGGAAAACATCATAAAGCCGCTGTCTGCTAACATAAATGCGCTTTTGCTTAGTGAAACCGGCCTTAAAAACGCGTGTTCATGCGACTTTGACCGTTACTATTGGCTGTGCGTTAATGGCAGCGTGTACCTTTGGGATTATGACAAGGCGCCGTACTATAACTATGCCGATTACGACAAGGCGCAAAAGCGTCTCGCGTGGTACCGGTTTAACAACATAAAAGCGAAAACGTTCTGCGCAGATACGGCGTTGTATTACGGTAGCGCAGACGGCATCGTCCGGTTTACGGCGGAGAAAAATGACTTTGGTCAGGCGTATTCGTCGTACTTTAAAAGCAAGGCGTTTGACCTTGGGAATCCGGACGAGCTTAAGACGTTTATGCACGTGTATCCTAGCTTTTCGACGGACGGCAACATCAAGGCGGTTGTGACTGTGGGCAACGAAAACACAGATGCGTATATGCGTCGAGAGTTTGATATACGCTCGTTTGACTGGGGTGGACTGAATTGGGCTGCCTTTACGTGGAACAGGATAAAGTATGCGCAAACCTTTTCGATGCGCGCCGCAATGAGGAAGGCATCGTACATACAGGTTAAGGTATCGGGGAATGAAGCAGACCGCGGTGTCGGGCTTTCGGGGCTGCGCATCACATATTTTACGAACAGAAAGGTAAAAAGGTGAGAATAATGGCGGGTTTTACAAAGATGGCTTTTATCCCAGCGACGGGGCTTAACAATAAGGATATATATCCCTCAACGCCGGACAGCGAGGCGGAAGCGCGCGCGCAGGTGCAGGGCATCTCGGACCAGCTTCGAGACTATATCAACACCAATCTGGTAGAGGAGCTGGAAAACATGGTAACCGGCTCGAGCGGCGCCGAAAGAATAGGCAGCGCCGCGATTGAAAACGTGACTGGAACAACCGTAAGGGAACAGATCGCCGACCTTAAGGGCCAGATTGACGACATGGCCACGGGGTCGGTTTCGGATGGCGCTATCACAACGCAGAAGATTGCAAATAGTGCGGTTACGCAGGCAAAGATGGCGGCAAACGCGGTGGGCGCATCGCAGCTTGCGGACGGTGTAGTATCGCAAAGCAAGCTTGCGAGCGGGGCTGTAAGCGCTGCCAAACTTGCAGACGGCTCGGTCAACGAAGTGAAGATTGCAAATAGTGCGGTTACATCCGGCAAAATTGCTACGAGTGCGGTGACTGAGACGAAACTTAGCACCAGCGCGGTAACGTCCACAAAGTTAGGGTCGGGCGCTGTGACCGAGACGAAACTCGGTACGGGCGCGGTGACAAACGCGAAGATCGCTGACGGCGCTGTTACAGCGGACAAGATATCTCCTGGCGTGATGAGGCTGAATGGATCGAACACGGCCGTTGGCGACGGGGCGCTGAGCCACATCACGAACGGCAACGCGAACACTGCGCTTGGATGGAACGCGCTTGTTTACAACAACGAAGGATATTACAACACCGCTCTTGGATTTCTTGCTTTGGACGAAACGATGTTTTATCAGAATTCTACCGGGCTTGGGGCAAACTCGGATGTATCAGGAAGCAATCAGGTTCAGCTGGGCGACAGCGCGACAACGGTTTATGCTTTTGGCGCGGTACAGGCCAGGTCGGATTTAAGAGATAAGGCGAACGTCGAAGATACCGCGCTCGGTCTTGAGTTTATCATGGCATTAAGACCTCGGCAGTTTAGATGGGATTACCGCGAAGATTACGAAAAAGAAGCTGCAAAGGACGGCAGCAAAAAGCGCATCAGGCTGCATCAGGGGTTTGTTGCGCAAGAGGTTAAGCAGACGATGGATGCGCTTAATACCGACTTTGGGGGATATCAAGACCATTCGATAAAGGGCGGAAAGGATGTGCTGTCTCTAGGATATGCTGAGTTTATTGCGCCGCTTGTTAAGGCGATCCAGCAGCAGCAGGCGATGATTGAGCGTTTGCAGCAGCAGCTTAAAGCGGCAGAAGCCTAACATAAGGAGGATGTTGATATGAAGGTAGCAGCAAAACAAATACCTGTGTATGGAAGCGATAAAAAGACCGTGATAGGGCAGCTTGAATGCGGCGACAGGACGGTTGTGATCGGCAAAAACGACAACAGCACCGCTATAGCGTATGTCGTTGGGTTTATCAAAAACGAGAGCGCGGCGGGCCTTGTGGACGAGGACGCATGGGAGACGGCCGTGAGCGCGGCGGATCAGTTTGCCGCATACGCCGCGTCTAGAGAAGGGTGCCTGTATGTCTGGGGGGCGCAGGGCCAGACAATGACTAAAGCGCTGATTAAAAAGCTGGAGGACTCGGATAAGAACTTTGAGCGGGCTTTAAAGCAGTTTGAAAAGCACGTGCAGAACGGCCTGACGCTGACTGCTTATGACTGCAGCGGGCTTGTGGTGGCGTATCTGCTTGAAAAAGGGCTGATAAACAGCGACACCACGGCCAATGGGCTTTTCTTTAACCACTGTGCTTTGATAGGCAAAGAGGATCTCAAAAACGGCGATCTTGTATTTAAGAAATACCAGACGAAGAACAAAATGTATCATGTAGGCGTGTATATGGGTGATAAAACGGTGGTGCACGCTAAGGGAAGGGACGACGGCGTTGTGCGAGAGCCTTTTAGCAAGGCGGGATGGAATCGGTATGGTCGCCTTATTGCGTTTGCAGACAGCGCCGGCACTACGGCACATTTGCGGCTGCTTAAGGTGGCTTCGCCGATGATGCGCGGAGATGACGTAAAGGCCGTGCAGAGTGCTCTTTGCGCAAAAGGGTATAACCCAAAGGGCATTGATGGTGTTTTTGGCAGGGATACGGAAAACGCGGTAAAGGCATTTCAGAGGGCGAAGGGGCTTAAGGCGGACGGCATAGTAGGCCCAAAGACGCGGGACAAGCTATTTTAAAGGCGGTGGTAATATGACGGGCATCGTGACGGGGATCGCCGTGGGCGTGGCCATGATACTGATTAACGGTATAATCGGCGCCGCCGCCGGCATGAGAAAACGCGGCCGGCAAGAGACACAGACGGCAAGGGACAACGCTCTGCGCATAGCGGCACTGGAGCAGCGGGCGAATGAGACGAAAGAGCTTGTGAAGCTTACGCTTTCGACATGTATCATCATCGGCGACGGCATGGTGCAAAACGGCATTAACGGCGAATTCAAAAAGGCGTTCTGCGACAAAAAGCAGGACGCCTTGAAGATGCTGTAAAAAAGAGAAGGAGTATACCATGGCATTATATTCGAAAAAGAATCAAAAGAAACCAAGAGAGGCGTACCAAAATAACGGAATGTCCACTGTTCCATACGCAATGCAGGCAATAAAACCAAGCGCAACTGTTCCGTATGCTAATCAGTTTGATCTACCCGCGAAAATCGGCAAAAATAACGAAAAAATGTTCTATACAGAACCGGAAAATAGTGGTATAATTGGAAAGAAGACGATCGGTGATTATGACACAGAGATTGCGGGGTTTGATAATAAGATTGCAAAGCTCATGAAACAGCAGTAT
>JBMNOU010000116.1:0-3875 GCA_050943215.1 Christensenellales bacterium
TAATGAGTGTACAACATCGAAAATTTTGTCCTTACGGTTAATCAGGAGCCCTTGCCACTATGCGGTGTCAACCTAGCAGCCATACAAATCAACCTGCGGTCAAAATTTTCTTATTGTAGTAGAGAAATGGAGGTTGTAAAATGATCAAAGATTCTCAAAAAAAGGTACCGTCAAGAATTTTTCGCACATATGATTCTTACTTGGCCAGCGGCTACTCGGCAAATGGTTCCAATTCTTCAGATTTTTCTAAAATGTTTTATACTATATAAAGTAAATGAGGGCTTTTAAAAATTTACTATCTATAAATAATAGCTATCTTCCTCGCTACGGTTCTTATAAGGTCAATTAAAGCTCTTGAACTATAAATTTCCAAGTGCTTTTTGACCTGAAAAGTATGCGTAGTTTTATGCGGCTTAGCGGGTAGTGCTTCCATGACTATTTCTGCGCCGTGGCGTGACATCCTTTGTATCTAAGCGGCGATAGCATCAAGGAATACTTACGAAGATTTTGGCTATATTAGGGAAAGTGGAATCATGTTATAGTAAGAATGTTCAACAAAGTAATTACGATATTTTGGTAGTTTTTCGTTATTAATGAGGGCGTTGGGAGGGTAAAATACTCTGGATATAAGTAATACATTTTATGCATCTGACTGCGTATTGGATGCTAACACTGTATGACAATGCTCGGATAAAATTTTACAAATTTTAAAATAATGTTATAATAAAAAAGAGTTTGGGAAAAGGATTTTACGATAGGAGCTTTATAAAAGATGCAAGATCTATGCTTCATTTTTTACTTTCCCCAAAACGAACTAATAGTTTTTTAGCGCTCAGTACTAAACAAAATGAGTGGAGGAAATACAAGTGTATAAAAGCAATATCAAGCAGGAAATTATCAAAATAGGTCAGATGATGAGCGCCAGGGGTATGGTAGGTACGTTCGAAGGTAACATTTCTTACCTTGATGATGATGCTATCTATATCACGCCGAGCGGACAGAGCAAGGAGCTTTTAACTGAGGAAATGATTATTGTTACCGATAGAAATATGAACATTCTTGAAGGTAAAGGCAAGCCGTCTTCTGAACTTACAATGCACCTAAAAGCATACGAACTTAGGCCAGATGCGAGAAGCGTAATACACTGCCATGCGCCCTATTGTACGGCTTATGCGATTAATAATAAGGCAATTGAAAGCAATGCAATGGCTGAAATCAATATCTTGTTTGGTGGAAGAATTCCGTTGTTGCCGTTCGGTTTACCCGGAACAGACGAGATTATCAAAGGGTATGAAAACTATTTGGAATACAATGTTATATTGTTGGCCAATCATGGTATGCTGGCTATTGGTTCATCGCTTATCGATGCTTATAGCAAGACGGTAACAGCCGAAATGATGGCTCACATTTTGTTTATTAGCGATATGATGGGAGGAGCTAAAGATATTCCTGAAGCTGATGTGAATCGTCTCCGAAGTATGTTGCAAAAATAAGAAGCTAATGACAAAAAAGATGAAACGCGTTTTAGAATTCATAAGATAGTAAGAAAGATTATAGCAATAACGATGGCTCTGATATTTGATTGAGATAGACTTCATGTCGTTGTGCCCCTAGGTCAAATTGTGCACTGTAAAAATATCATTACATTATAAAGAACTGTAATTATTTAATATTAGATTGACATAGTTTCCAAAATTCGATTAAATAAACATGATAATATTTTCGGGCTGATAGTGACAGAAGCTATCTGATTGCAAAGGGTGTACCGAGTATTTGCACAGCGATAACGCAGCTCGTTTATTGCTTTGACAATCCGTTTATAAAACACTTTAAAAACTATCAAAGATATCTTTAAGCGATTTACTAACAATGAAACTAGATCTAAAACTAGGGGTATCATTATTCAATATTGGCTAATCAATTTATTCTACTGAATATCAAAATTTATCAATCTGCTACTAAAGGTAGAAAGGCCAAAAAAATAGAAAGTTGACGCAAATCCATTTGAAGCAAAGCTGCAGCCTAAATATATTAAAGATATTTTATCCGGAAATGCTAAATATGTTTATCTTAAAGGTTTATAAGAAATAACAGAAGCCGCTGATGCATTGGTCGATATACGATCCGTTGGGTTAAAATTATTTGTAATAAATAAAAGGAGGATTAGACGATGAAAGGTTTGCAGATTTGCGCGGAATGGAAGCCGAAAGAAAGTTATTCTCTTTCTGCCCGCGAGATTGCAAAAAAAGAAGTGTACAGGGGTAGAAGTCTATGCCCGAGCCCAAAGAAGACGAAGTTTTGATGAAAGTTGGAGGAGCGGGTGTGTGCGGTTCAGACACAATGTTTTTAGGCAAAGATGATGAAGAATATACGCATTTTGTAGGGCACTGTAGATTTCGGTAATTATCGGACATGAATATGCCGGAGAAGTTGTTGCCATTGGTAAGAACGTAAAAACACTAAAACCTGGTGATCTTATTACTGCCGAAACGATGAACTGGTGTGGAGAATGCATGGCATGCAGAAAAGGTATGTTCAATTAGTGCCAGAATCTCGAGGAAATCGGCTTTACACTTGATGGCGGATTTGCAGAATATCTTGTTGTTAAAGAAAAGTTCTGTTTCGATATTAATGAATTTCAAGAACTCTATGGAAACCGGCAAAAAGCAATGATCGTTGGAGCTCTTATCGAGCCAGCCTGTGTTGCATATAATGGTCTCATTATCCGTGGCGGCGGTTTTGAACCAGGAAGTTTTGTAACAGTATTTGGGTGCGGACCGGTAGGGCTATCGACAATCGAAATAGCAAAGGCATCGTGGGCTGCAAAGGTTATTGTGTTTGATCTTTCGGAGGAATGCCTAGTGCTTGCCAAAAAAGATGGGTGCGGATTGCATGTATAACCCGATTATGCTTGGCATACAGGGGATGAGCCCGTTTAAGGTGATCATGGAAGAGACAAAAGGAGTTGGCGCCCATGTGCAGATTGAGGCGACTGAAAGCAAAGAAAAGACGCTTTCTGAGATTGAGGATGCCATTGCCGTTGGCGGAAAGATCATTCAAATCGGCATAGGCAGGTACGGCCCCGCTCACTTCAAGCAAGCTGCAGAAAAATGGAGCAGCTTATTACGGAATAATCGGAAGCGCTGGTCATGGTATATGGCCAAATGTGATTCGGCTGATGTCTTCAGGTAGAATAAAACTTGAGAATATGATTCACAGTAGCTTGGAGAGTTATCGATGCAATTAAGGCTGCGAAGAGCGGTGCACCGGGTAAAATTGTTGTGACGCTAACTACATATTCGGCAAGTTAAAAGAATATCATGCAGGAAAGAAAAATGAGAAAAATATCTTAAAGTATGTACCTATGTTAAAAAGCTATAAAAAGATTAACCATTCGAAGGTAAATTTGTATGAACTGCTCTAATAGGTTATCATTTTAAGCAAAAGACAGAAGCAGATAATCAGCAACACTATTTTAAAGGCTCATCCTGCTTTTAGGGTAAGTCTTTTTTTGTGGACAAAAAGAGTAAAAAAGTTATATTTATATCGGTTGATCAGGTAGAATGATCTTTATACCCTGCTTTATTTCTTGTGGCATAAAATTTGGATTAGCTTTAAGTACAGAAATGGCACTGATGTTAAACTTTTTTGCAACAGACCATAGCGTCTCATTTTCTTTTAGGATATACCCTCTTGTTGTCTGCCCCGGAGTATCTTTAATGTTTAACAACTGTCCTTTTTTTAATGAAAAAAGGTTGCAGGTTTTATTATACTTTTTTAAATCACGAATACTGATATCGAACCGTCTTAAGATATCAGATAGCGTATCATATTCTTCTATACAATATAAAAAACAACCGGCCTCACTGCTTTGA
>JBMNOU010000066.1:0-9142 GCA_050943215.1 Christensenellales bacterium
GTGCTAAACGATGCCCGTCTTGCGGATTTTCGAAAAAAATTGTATATTTATTCGGATACGAAGAATTATAATGGCTGCGCGTTTGGCATGGAGATAAACCCGCAAAGCATGATGTAAGAGGAGAATGCATTTATGGCAATCAGGAATATTGTTACAGGAGTAGACAACGAGACATTGCGTAAAACGTCACGGAGTGTTAAGAATATCAATAAGCATATCATTACACTGCTTGACGATATGAAAGAAACACTTCATATCGAAGAAGGTGTTGGGCTTGCTGCGCCTCAGGTTGGTGTTTTAAGGCGCATTGCGGTGATCGAATATGATGACCAATATTACGAAATAATCAACCCGAAGATTATTGAATCTTCAGGCGAAGCCGTCGAAGAGGAAGGGTGCCTTTCAGTACTGGGTGTACGCGGTATTGTTGTAAGGCCGGAAAAAATCAAGGTAAAGTATACAGACAGAGATGGAAATAAGTTTGTTCAGGAGATTTCTGGAATACTGGCCAGGGTATTTTGCCATGAGATTGATCATCTAGATGGCATTCTTTTTGTTGATAAAATGATAGAGGAAGTAGAATGAGGATTGTTTTTATGGGCACGCCACAGTTTGCCGTGCCCAGCCTTAACAGGCTGATTAGCGAGAGGTATGACATCGCTGCGGTCATTACGCAGCCGGACAGGAAAAGTGGAAGGGGATATAAGCTGACCCCTCCTCCTGTTAAAACGGTGGCACAAAAAGCCGGGATACCCGTTCTTCAGTTTGAAAAGATCAAATCAGAGGAGGGCGTAAAGGCAATAAAGCAATTAGAACCGGATATTATTGTGACCGCGGCTTTCGGGCAGATACTCTCAAAAGAGATTTTGAATATTCCGCCTCGTGGATGCATCAATGTCCATGCTTCTTTGCTGCCCAAATATAGGGGTGCCGCGCCGATACAATGGGCGATTATCAATGGTGAGACGCAGACGGGCGTCACGATTATGCATATGGACGAAGGGCTCGATACCGGTGATATCATTGCTTCGGTTGTTGTGCCGATTGGCAGCGATACGACGGGCGGGATGCTTTACAACAAGTTGGCTGACGAGGGAGCCGGCCTTCTTGCTGCTATTTTGTCTGATATCAAAAACAATACGGCAAACCGAGCTAAGCAGCAGGAAAGCAAAGCCAGTTATTATCCGCCGTTATCCAAAGAATTAGGCGCGATCGACTGGAATAAACCCGCACAGGACATTTTTAATCTGATTCGTGCGCTTGACCCGGTGATGGGTGCATATTCCCATATTGGCGGAAATCTGATAAAGATATGGGGCTCAAGCACAATGCCAGGCAGCGCAGATCCTGGAGCGATTGTTTGCGCCAGTGAAAAAGAAGGTCTTGTTGTGGGTACGGGAAAAGGATTGCTGCATATTGAATCTATGCAAATGCCGGGAACCAGGCGGATGAGCCCAAAGGAGTTTCTTAGAGGAAGAGTGCTGCCTGGGGAGCACTTTAAGTGATAAGCGCCAGACGTGCTGCGTATGATGCGCTAACGGCTATTACAAAAAATGGAGCGTATACCGCACTTGCGCTCAAAGAACATATTCCGGGCGGTCTGCCAAACGAAGATAAAAAGTTTGCATCCATGCTGGTCAGGACGACCCTTGAAAACCTGCTGCGTATTGATTACGCGCTAAATCAGCAGATTAGATCAAAGCGTGTTCATGGCAGCGTTAGGAATATATTGAGATTGGGCGCATGTCAGATACTATATATGAACGTCGAAGACTATGCTGCTGTAAGCGAGAGCGTAAAGCTGATGAAGCAGTTAAAGCCGCAGATGTCCGGGTTCGTGAACGCTGTACTGCGCACACTGATACGCAACAAGTATAGCATAATATATCCAAGGGGCGAGAATGTGCAGGCGCTCAGTATCGCATATAGCTATCCCATATGGATCTGTGAAAAATTTGTATCGGATTTCGGCTTTGATTTTACGAAAGCCCTTTTTTCATATTCTGCCCAAAAAGGTACCGCAGTGCGCATGAACCCGCTGCGTACAGACCCTGTTGCTTTTGAACAAGAGCTTGACGCGCTCGGGTTTGATTTTGAGCAGGGAAGCATTGCGCATTCGTACACGATTAAGGGATTGTCAGACATTGAGAACCTTAACGTGTATAAAAAAGGATGGATCGCGATTCAATCGGAAAGTGCAATGCGAGCGGTCATACAAACCGGAATCAGGCATGGGGACCGGCTTCTTGATTGCTGCGCTGCGCCGGGAGGAAAAAGCGCATATGCGGCCGCCCTAGCGGATAATACACTTGATATTCTCGCTTTTGACATTCATCCTCATAGGGTTAAAATGACCATGAAAAACTATGAGCGGTTGGCAGTAAAAAAAACCAGAGTTAAAAAACATGATGCGAGTATTTTTGAGCCATGTCTTGCAAAAGCATTTGACGTGGTGATCGTGGATGCCCCTTGCAGTGCAATGGGACTGATGGCGAAAAACCCAGATATCAGGTATATACGGACCCTTAATGATATCGCAGAGCTAAGCAATAAGCAGTATGATATACTATCGACATGTGCAAGATATGTTAAGGCTGGTGGTACGCTTGCTTATTACACGTGTTCAATTAACAGAGAGGAGAACGAACAGGTGACAGATAAATTTATCAACAATCATGCCGGTTATGAATATAAATACGAGCCAATGACGCTGTATCCGCATATACACGGTTCGGACGGGTTTTATATTGCGGTCATTCAAAGGAAGTCATGAACGATCTATTATCTTTTGACAGCGAACAATTAAAAAATATCATCACGGATTTGGGCGAAAAACCATATGCAGCCAGGCAGCTTATGTTATGGCTTTTACAGGGCGTTTCTTTTGAGGATATGACGAACCTTCCAAAAACCTTAAGGGAAAAGCTGCGCCAGAATTATTCGGAAGGCTACGCGAGAATCGTTGAAAAACATGAATCGCACGATGGCACAGTCAAATATCTGATGGCGGTATCGGGAGGGGGACTAATAGAATGTGTAGTGATGCGATATCATTACGGATCTACGCTTTGCGTATCGACCCAAGTTGGGTGCCGTATGGGATGTGTGTTTTGCGCTTCCGGAAAAGAAGGGTTTATCAGGAACTTATCTATTGGTGAGATGCGATCAGAATTCATTGCGGCATCCGAAAACGGTGCTATATCCAATGTCGTCCTTATGGGCAGCGGAGAACCTTTGGATAACTATGATAATGTTTTGGGTTTTATCCGCGCGCTTAATACATATCATGGCATTGGGATACGGCACATTTCGCTATCAACATGCGGGCTAGTGCCAGGTATATTAAGGCTAGCAAATGAAGATATTCAGGTCACTCTCTGCATATCGCTCCATTCTGCCATTGATGAAAAAAGAAAACGCATTATGCCTGCAGCAGCGGCATACTCTGTAAGGCAGATATTGGATGCTGCAAATACATACTTTAAAAAAACAGGCCGGCGAATTATAATAGAATATACATTGATCAATGGGTTTAATGATGGTGAAGAAGATATAAAGGCACTGATCGATGCGCTACGGGGGCTGAATTGCCATATTAATGTCATACCGCTTAATAAAACGGCCGGCATTTTTGTAGCGCCTGCTGTAAAAGATGTGCATATTTTTGCAAAAAACCTTAATATGGCCGGACAAACTGCCACGGTGAGACGGTCTTTGGGTAATGATATTGAAGGCGCCTGTGGACAGCTTAGGCTGAAGCGAGAGGGAAAATGATTTATTACGCAAAATCCCGAAAAGGGAAAGCCAGAGAAATTAATGAAGATTGTTTTTATGCACCAGCAGGCCATAAGGGCTTTTTTGCGGTTGTGGCCGACGGTATGGGAGGACATAATGCAGGTGAGGTTGCGAGCAAAATCGTCGTGGACACGGTCGTAGAAGAGTTAAGCGCCGCAAAACCTGTAGATATTTCAAAAGAAGAAATGAAACTTATACTGTCTTTGGCCAATAAGAGTGTGTGGGAGGATTCTATTTTACATTCTCAGCGAAAAGGCATGGGCTCTACAGCAACGGTGGCTGTGTTTTGCGGCAACCAGGTTATCATCGGCCACGTTGGGGATTCGCGGGCTTACCTATTTAAAGATGGTATGCTATCGCAAATTACCAAAGACCATTCTTATGTTCAGCTTATGATAGATAACGGATCTTTATCAAAAGATGAAGCTATCCACCATCCATATAAAAATATCATCACCAGAGTAATCGGAACGCAGCTTAATGTTGATGTAGATATTTATAACGTCACGTTAAACAGGGATGATTGCATATTGATGTGTACCGACGGCCTTAATGCTGCGGTGATGGATGAAGAAATCGCAGATATATTAAAAAAAGGTATCGATTTATCTGCAGAAAAATTAGTTGAGACAGCGGTCATACAGGGCAGTACTGACGACATCACGGTGGTTGTTGCGCATATGGAGGAAGACCTAATATGATAGGAAAATTGCTTGGCCGCAGGTATGAGATTACTGAAATGATTGATACGGGCGGAATGGCTAATGTATATAAGGCACTATGTAAGAAAACAAACATGGCTGTTGCCGTCAAAGTACTCAAGGGGAAATTTTCAAATAGCCTCGAGTATGTCAACCGCTTTAAAAAAGAAGCAGAGGCGGCTTTTTCTCTCGAACAAGAGAATGTGGTTCGTGTAACTGATATTGGTTATGATGAAGGTGTTTACTATATGGTCATGGAATATATTGAAGGCCCTTCATTAAAATCGATGATTAAAAAGAATACCCGGATAGAAGAGAAAGAGGCTATAGAGTATGCAATACAGATCTGCAATGCGCTTGGTGCGGCGCATAAGATGGGCATAATACACAGAGATATCAAACCACAAAATATCCTTATTGAAAAGGGCGGAAAAGCAAAGCTTACCGATTTTGGAATCGCAAAAAGCGTATCGTCTGATGAAGATCAGGAAAAGAAGGTTATCGGTTCAGTCTATTATATTGCGCCCGAACAGGCAAAAGGCGATAAGGTTGATGCCAGAACAGACATATATTCACTGGGTATCGTAATGTACGAGATGCTTACAGGCGAGCTGCCGTACACAGGAGGGGAAACTGTCGCGGTAGCTTTAAAGCATATCAACGAGCAGATAACGCCTCCTGTCAGCAAAAACAGCAGCCTTTCAAAGTCCATCAACGATATCGTGCTTAAAGCAACATGCAAAAATAAAAGGGACAGATATCATTCTATCGGTGATTTTAAATCGGATCTAATTCGTGCTCTTGCCGATCCTGACGGAACGTTTGTTGATCTTCCGTCTATATATAAGAACATAGCCGAGAAAACGCGTTCCAAATCAAACAACAGGATATGGAAGTCGTGTATATTATTCGTGTTGCTTGTCATGGTTGTTTCAATTATCATTATTGGTACTGAAGTTTTCAGTACATCTGCCAGCCAGATGGTGGTTATTCCTGATCTGATTGGGTTGCCATTATCTTCGGCCGTAGATCAGATGGACAAGACCCTAACCATAGAAACGGTATACGAATCAAACGAAGAAGCTGAGCAGGGCACCATTATATCCCAGTATCCAGATGCGGGAAACCGGGTAGTGAATGGTAATGTTTTATCACTGACTGTATCAAGTGGACCTGCCGATCTAATGATGCCTAATATGGTTGGGATGACGCTTGAAGACGCGCAGGAACTGATACAAACTATGGAATTGACGTTAAGCGATATCAATTACGAATTATGTCAGGATGTTGAACCAGACAATGTAATTTCGCAGCTCCCGGAAGCCGGGAGTACTGTTACAATAAACGACGTTGTCAGTTTGACAGTATCGGCTGAAAATATGCAGGAGAGCGCCGTGATGCCGGAGATGTCCGGTATGCTGCTTGATCAGGCCATCGGGTTGTTGTATGATAACGGATTTAAAATTTGTTTTGTCTATCAAGAAGAAAGCGATTTACAGGAGGGAACCGTGGTTAGGCAAAGCCCTGAGCAGGGGATACAGGCTTTGTATACCGACGATATTGATTTATGGATCAGTGAATATCTTAAAAATGATTTTTACGGAACTATCAGTGCCGAAGTTGAGATTCCTGAAAAGGAGTCGAAAGTGAGGATGGTTCTGCAGGAAATGATTAATGGTAACCCAGTTAACTTCGTTAAGCAAGAGATTTTGGCTGATGCCGGGGTATTACCGGTGGCAATCAATTTGGAAAGCACATCCGGAGGCCTAAAGACGTTCAAGATATATGTTAATAATGTTGAAACGTATAACGCTGAGGTATTTTTGAGTAAACGCATATGAAAAAAGGCAAGATTTTAAAAGGAGTGGGTGGATTTTATTATGTGCGCGATACGCAAGGCATAATCCATGAATGCAAAGCACGGGGGCGTTTTAGGAAAGACGGCATAGTTCCTCTTGCTGGTGATAACGTCTGGTTTTCAAAAGATAGATTTATTGTAAAGATTGATAAAAGGGAAAATGAGCTGCTGCGCCCGAGGGTCTCGAATGTGAGCATGGCGGCAATCGTTGTATCCGCAGCAAAACCGAATATCGATTATATGCTTTGTGATAAGCTTCTGGTATCTATAAAAATTGCCGGTATAACACCGCTTATGGTTATCAACAAATGCGACATTGCCAATCAGCGATGCATTAATGAAATACGAAGTGAATATAGACACATTTGCGAGACAATATGCGTATCTGCAAAGAGCGGAGCCGGGTTGGATGAATTGAAAGAGCGTCTTTCAGGGCAGTGCACATGTTTTGCCGGGCAGTCTGCGGCAGGCAAATCGTCTTTGCTGAACGCACTTTTTTCTGAACTTGGCCTTGAAATAGGTGAGTTGTCCAAGAAAACAGATAAGGGCAGGCACACGACCCGTCAAGCTAAACTATTAATACCGGATGAATTCGATGGTATTGTCATTGATACGCCGGGGTTCTCGTTTTTTGACAGCGCTGATATTCGTCCGGAACAGTTGTGGCAGTATTATGACGACATGCTGTCGTTTGCGAAAGACTGCAAATTCGCTCTATGCCTGCATGCCGAAGAGCCGGATTGTGGAGTGAAAAGAGCTGTCAGCCAGGGGTTGATTAGTCAAAACAGATATCTGCGATATCTTGAGATATTAAAAGAATTACAGGAAAAGAGGTTAAAAAAATATGATTAAGGTTTCACCATCAATTCTTTCCGCAGACTTTACCAAGATTTATGATGCAGTAAAAATGCTGGAGAAGGCGGGAGCGGATATGATCCATTGCGACGTTATGGATGGGCTATTTGTTCCTAATATCACTTTTGGGCAGTATATGGTGCGCGATCTGCGCAAACGTACGCAGCTGCTGCTCGATGTGCACCTAATGATACAAAGCCCCGAAAGATACATTGAGGAATTTGCTTCTGCAGGAGCGGATATTATCACCATTCATGCAGAGGCTACCATACACTTAAACAGAGCGCTTCAATTGATTCGGTCAACGGGTAAAAAATGTGGCGTTGCACTGAATCCGCATACGCCGCTTAATGTGCTCGATTATGTACTTGATTTAGCAGATATGGTACTGCTGATGTCGGTGAATCCAGGTTTCGGCGGACAGAGCTTTATTCCATCATCTCTCGATAAAGCGGCTGAATTAAAAAAGATGATTGATCAAAGACGTCTTGCGATTGACATTGAGATGGACGGCGGTATCGGTGCCAACAACATCAGTGAAGTCACGAATGCGGGTGTTAATGTTGTTGTTGCGGGCAATGCTGTGTTTTCTGCGGAGAATCCAAAAGATATGATAAAAAGATTAAAACTTGAGCAATGAATTGTTTGATACTATCGGGCGGAACAAAACCCGAACAACAAATCTTGATAGATTACGTTGAATGGGCCGATATGGTTATCGGTGTGGACGGAGCGGCCGATGTTTTTTATCAATATGGTATTGTGCCGGGCATTTTAATCGGTGATTTTGATACTGCGGATATCAAATGTGTTAAAAGCCTCGAAAAACGCGGCTCAAAGGTGGTGCGACTGTGTATAGAAAAAGACGAAACGGATACTGAATCAGCTGTTGACTATGCTTTATCTGGTGGTGCGGACGATATGGTAATTCTTGGCGCGATCGGCTCAAGGATTGATCATACTATATCCAATATATGGATGATGGTTCGTGCGGATATGGCTGGCGTAAAGTGTCGTATTATTGACAACAATAACGAGCTGATGGTTTCAAACAAGGATATTTGCTTGAACGGAAACGCCGGGCAAACCATTTCCATATTGCCGCTGACCGGTGAAGTCTGTGTTAGCGCAACCAATTTAAAATATCCTCTTAATAATCTTGTACTAGGATGGGGCTCATCCAGAGGTATCAGTAATGTGATGCTTGAGAGTGAAGCCAAAATATGCATCTCTGGCGGGTATGCCCTGATTGTAAAGACATTCGGGGACAATGCGTAACATTTTACAGCAAAACAGAGTATTATAGATCAGAACCGGTTTGCCTAATATTCTGGCTGCGGAGGTGATACTTTGTTTGTAGGGAACTGTATGTTTCGCAGGATAATCAGTTGTTTTCTTATCTTTGTCGGTGTAATATTGCTGCTTTGCTTTATGCCATTTTGGCTATGGCTTGCACTATTAGGGGTAGTATTGATTGGTATCGGATGTTTCATGTTGTTACGAAGATGCTAATACAGTTTGCAAATGGAGGTGGGTATTTTGAGGATATATTGTATTAAAGCGCCAAGGTTTCTCCGCGGCATACTTAAGAGGCTATTTAAATAACAATACATAACTTTGCCCGAAACAGAATATTGCTTCGGGCAAAGTAAATAGGACTGCTCAGACAGTCCTATTAGTCCATAATGATATATTATCCACGGACAACCTTACCGGAGCGGAGGCACCTCGTACAAACATATACTCTTTTCGGGGAACCGTCTATGACAGCATTAATACGCTGGACATTCGGAGACCAAGTTCTTTTGGATTTTCTGTTTGAGTGACTTACGGTATTTCCAGAAGCAATGCCCTTTTTACAAATCTCGCAAAATTTTGCCATTCTAAACACCTCTCTTGTTCGGAAAAATCAAGCAGTGAACATTTTATCACT
>JBMNOU010000058.1:0-11034 GCA_050943215.1 Christensenellales bacterium
TACCAAATAATTAAGTTTTCGTTTCATTTTTATAAAATCGCTTGACTCAAGAAGAAAAAAGGGTTAGATTTAATGTCGCTGGAGTATAAAAGCATATAAATATATTTTTGGGAGGCTTACGATGGCTGTAATTCAGCAGAACTCTTACGGCATAATAGAATTTTCTGACGAATTTCTATCTAATCTAGCCGGGGTGGCGACTATGGATTGCTATGGTATTGTCGGTATGGCTTCGCAAAAGGCAATGGATGGTATTGTCGAACTGTTAAAAGGCGAGAACCTAAGCAAGGGTGTTAAAATCACAACGGATAACGATTCTGTCAGCATACACTTATTTGTTATTGTTGAATATGGTGTATCAATTTCTGCAGTTGCTTCAAATGTCATAGACACAGTAAAATACAAGGTTGAAAAGTTTACCGGACTTAATGTTGAAAAGGTTGATGTAACTGTTAATGGTATCCGGGTATAAAGAGGGGGAAAAGACGATGCATCAGAGGATTACCGGCGAGCTGTTTAAGGATATGATTTTTTCGGCTGCCGCTTTAATTGAAAAGAATAAAAAAGGCCTGAATTCTCTCAATGTTTTTCCCGTTCCGGACGGAGATACAGGCACCAATATGTCGCTAACAATGCTCTCTGCTGTAAAAGAGGTTAAGGCGGCAGATGCTTCTAAGATTTGCAACATTGGTGATGCGCTTTCACTTGGCGCATTAAAAGGCGCGAGAGGAAACTCGGGCGTAATACTGTCTCAGCTTTTTAGGGGCTTTGCAAAAAGCCTGGCTGGCTTAGATTGCGCAAGCGCTGGAGATTTTGCCAAGGCCATGCAGGAGGGCGTAGAGGCTGCATATAAAGCGGTTATGAAGCCAAAAGAGGGGACGATACTGACCATTGCAAAAGATATGGCGAAAACAGCCACTAGAAGTGCAAACAAGGGAGTAAATATATTAAAGCTGATGGACGGTGTGCTTGAACAAGGTGCGTTGACGCTGAAAAAGACACCGGAAATGCTGCCGGTTTTAAAGGAGGCAGGAGTCGTTGATGCGGGTGGCAAAGGGCTACTTGTCATATATCGCGGTTTTAAAATGGCACTTGACGGTGAAGCAATAACCGATAACATCTCCTTTGATGAGGAGATTGCAGCTAATTTCTCAGAACCTGCCGCTGCGGAAGAAATCGAATTCGCGTATTGTACGGAGTTTTTTATTAAAAACATTTATGAGTTTGTGAACCAGGAGGATATCGACAGATATAGGGATAAGCTGACGCGGATCGGTGATTGCGTCCTAGTTGTGGGCGATTTACAGTTGATTAAAACTCATGTTCACACCAACGTACCAGGAAAAGCTCTGCAGTTTGCATTGAGGTTCGGTGAGCTTTCTAAAATAAAAATTGACAACATGCGGGAACAGCACAATGAATTAGAAGACTCTGTCAAAAAAGAAAAAAAAGATATGGCTGTTGTAACTGTTGCATCCGGCGAGGGTATTGTCAATATTTTTAGAGAGTTTATGGTTGACGAAATCGTAGAAGGTGGACAGACAATGAATCCTTCTACCGAGACGATAAAAAAAGCCATTGAGCATGCACCTTCAGATAATGTTTTTGTGTTCCCAAACAATAAAAATATTATACTCGCTGCAGAACAAGCTGCAACTTTTTCGAGCAAGAACGTTCATGTCATTCCCTCAATGTCTTTTCCACAGGGAATAACAGGCGTTCTTGCGTATAACCCGGATCTCGATTTTGAAGAAAACACTCAGCGTATCAAAAAAGCGATTACGACAGTCAAAACAGGACAGGTAACAAGTGCCGTTAGAGAATCCAACCTATCGGGTCAGAAAATAAAAAAAGGGGAACTGATTGGAATTGAGGATGGAGAGATCACATGCCATTCGGGAGATATATTTACTACATGTGAAAAGCTTCTTGAAGGTATGGTTACGGATGAAGACAGTGTCATTACGATTTTTTATGGCGAAGATGTAAACGAAGAACTCGCAAAAAAGGTAGCACAAACAGCACAAGAAAAATATGACAATTATGATGTTGAGTTGCAGTTTGGCGGTCAGCCGGTATACCAATTTATCTTTGCGGTAGAATAATGAGCCTTAATGATACGGTTAGCACTCTTAAGGGCGTTGGTACTAAAAGGGCTAGGCTTCTTCAAAAGCTGGGTATATTGAATGTCCGCGATTTGCTGTATTATTTGCCGAGAGTCTATGAAACATCCGGGGTGAGTGCAAAGATATGCGAACTGTGTGAAGGGGAAACCTATCAAATCTCGGCAAAGGTTAGTACCGAACCCTCATTAAGACGAATCAATAACGGCCTCTCTCTTGTCACGTTTTCACTTCAGGATGAAACGGGCGGGGTGGGGGCTGTTTTTTTTAATCAGCCATATATCCGGAAAATGTACTCAAAGGGAGATACTGTCTATGTTTCGGGCAAGATAAAACGGGTTGGAAAACGACTTCAGTTTACAAATCCAGATATCGGAAAAAGAAGAGATAAGCAAGATGGGCTGATGCCTATTTATGCGCTGACTGCGGGACTGACGCAAAAAGTCATGCGACTCACCATTAGATCGACGCTGGATAAGTATTGCGGAAATATTCTTGATATTTTTCCAGACGATTTTCGGTTGCAGCATGGCCTTGAGGAGGTTAACTGCGCATTGTCCAACATCCACTTCCCGGCTGATCAATCAGCATTGGATCGGGCGAAACGCAGACTAATTTTTGAAGAATTGCTGCTGTTCAATATCGCATTGTTATCACGCGAATCAAGGCAAGAAGACGGCGCTTCTCCTTTGATATGTGACTCAGATTCAAAAAAATTTTTTTTGGACAAGCTTGGGTATATCCCCACCGAAGCGCAGATGCGTGTCATGTGTGAAATTGAAGAAGATCTCGCAAAAACAAAACCGATGAACCGTCTACTTCAGGGAGATGTAGGGAGCGGGAAAACGACGCCGGCTTTTTACGCAATGTATCTGTGTGTAAAAAATGCGCAGCAGTGCGTAATGATGGCGCCTACCGAGGTGCTCGCAAGACAGCATTTCGTCAATGCCCAGCGTATCTTTACCGATGCGGATATCAATATTGAACTGATTACGGGCGGCACATCTGCAGCTCAAAAGAGGTTGATCCGTGAGAATGTAGCAGCAGGGCTAACCGATATCGTAATAGGCACGCATGCGGTACTATATGATACTCTCAAATTCGCATGCCTTGGTCTGGTTGTAACGGATGAACAGCATCGTTTTGGTACAGGACAAAGAGCTATGCTTGAGATGAAATCCAATGCGCCGCATACGTTGATTATGTCCGCTACTCCGATACCCCGAACGCTTGCGCTAATCCTTTACGGCAAAACGGATATTTCGACTCTAGACGAAATGCCGCCGGGGAGGAGTCCTGTTAAAACGTACTGCGTTCCTGAGTCAAAACGGGAGAGTATGTATACGTTTATTGAAGATGAGATGAAAAAAGGTGCTCAGGTATTTGTCGTTTGTCCAATTATCGAACAAAACGAGGAACTTGATATCCGCTCAACAGAAGAGATATACAAAAAGCTGCATGCACGGTTTACAAACTTCAATATCGCGTATTTACACGGAAAATTAAAACCATCGGAAAAAAATGAGATCATGCATAAATTTAAAGATAAAACATATCATGCACTTGTTTCAACGACCGTCATAGAAGTAGGCATCGATGTACCCGCCGCTACAATCATGGTAATAGAAAACGCGGAAAGGTTTGGCCTTGCACAGCTGCATCAGCTAAGAGGCAGGGTCGGGCGGGGAGATAAACTATCTTATTGTTTCCTAATGGGCGGCAATAAACGCAATGAGCGATTGAGAATATTAACAAGAACAAATGACGGGTTTATAATAGCTGAAGAAGACTTAAAGCTTAGAGGACCGGGGCAGTTTTTGGGAAGCAGGCAAAGCGGTATGTCGGATCTATATATGGCTAATTTTATTAAGGATATGAAAATGCTTACGGAAACAAGGCACATTGCCAGCGGTATTTCCAATGATACTGATTTTTATCGGTATTTAGAATATCATGCGGACCAGCGTTTCTGTGATAAATTTGAAAAAATAACGATTAATTAAAAATATCACATCTTTATATCTTTACTAATGTATGTGTCTCAACCTCGGCACGTTATTTTTATATAAAATTTTATTGACAAATTAACAGGGATCATTTAAAATACAAATATAATTTAGCATAGTAAAACGCTAAAATATGAGGCGGTTATGTACGATTACAAAAAATATGTGCCGGATGGTTTAGAGGATTGTCTGCCGTCCGAGTGCTATTTAAAAAGAAAAATGGAAGAAGCGCTAAGGCAGCAGTTTATTTTATGTGGTTACGAAGAAATAGAAACTCCGACATGTGAATTCTTTGATGTGTTTCAAAGCGGCGTTGGGTCTTATATCCAGGAAAGCATGGTCAAGTTTGTCGATTCGAAGGGCCGCATACTGGTTTTACGGCCGGATATTACTGTCCCAATAGCGAGGGTTGCTGCAACGAAACTTTCGGGTGAGGCAGTAAAGCGTTTGTTTTATATACAAAATTCCTTTGCTGCGGCTGCGCCGGCTGTCGGCAAGGCGGGTGAATTTACCCAGGCGGGAATAGAGCTTATAGGCGACGGCCGATATCAGGCGGACGCTGAAGTGATTGCGCTCGCGGTTAAATCGCTGGTTGTGGCCGGCCTTGGTACGTTTACGATAGATATCGGACAGGTTGCGTTCTTTAAAGCGCTGATAAGCGATCTTGATCTCTCGGACAATCAGATTGACAGGTTAAGGCATGCTGTTGATTCTAAGGATATGATGGCAATTAGGGATACTGCCGCACTCCTCGGCATTAAGGGCAAGCTAAAAGATCAGATACTAGCGCTGCCGGGGCTATTTGGGGGAGAAGAAGTATTTGAAAAGGCACTCGCTTTATCGGATAAAAAAGAATGCGTAAAAGCGGTGGAAAATCTGCGCAGCGTCTATGCACTATTATCAAGATACGGTATGGCAGAATATATTTCGATTGACTTTGGTATGTTGCACGATATTGCATATTATTCAGGTATTATATTCAGAGGCATCACCCCAGGTCTTGGATTTCCTGTTGTGTCGGGAGGTAGATATGATGGCTTGTTGCAGAAGTTTGGAGAAGCCGCTCCTGCTACCGGTTTTGCGCTCGGTATTAAGCGTGTGATGATCGCTATGGAAAGGCAGGGGCTATTAGAAGGATATTATCACACCTATGCGGTTATTTCTTGCGATATGGCAGGCTCTAAAGAGGCTTATGAATATTCGGAAGATCTGAGGAAAACGGGGAAAAGGGTTGTCTATTCTGCAGGGCTTGACAGGGACGGCTTACTTGCGTTGAAAAATACGGTTGGCGCAGAAAAGGCGGTGTATTTTAATGCCGCTGGTGACATGGAAATCATTTAGGGAGTTTATTATGCAGTTGACTATAGCGCTTGCTAAGGGCCGATTAGCCCAAAAAGCTATGGAAATATTGGAAAAGTGCGGCGTTCAGTGCCAAGAAATGTTCAAAGATACCCGAAAGCTCATTTTTTTTGATAAAAAAAATGACATACGTTTTATTATGGTTAAACCTGCCGATGTGCCAACATATGTGGATCACGGTGTCGCGGATATGGGAATTGTAGGTAAAGATACGCTGATGGAAGCGGGGCTGCCACTTTATGAGATGGCCGATTTAAAGTTCGGCAAATGCAGGCTGGTTATCGCGGGGTATCCGGCAAAGAAAGATAATTCTTTAACTTCATCCGTATTAAGAGTTGCGACGAAGTATCCTAAAATAGCGAAAAAGCATTACGCTTCAAAGGGAGAATCGGTTGAATGTATTAAGCTTAGCGGAAGCGTAGAGCTTGGCCCGATTCTTGGACTGTCCGATGTGATACTCGATATTGCCGAAAGCGGGAGAACACTGGTCGAGAACGGGCTTGTTGTTATAGAAGAAGTCTGTGATGTGTCGGCAAGGCTTGCTGTTAACAGAGCCAGCCTTAAAATTAAAGCTGCTGCACTAACGCCGCTGATCGAACGCATGCAAATTGCCGTGGAGGATGTATGATGCATATATACGAATCTTTTGAAATCGAGCTAATTAAGGACCGGCTAAAAAGAAAACCAGTTGCGGATAAGAGCGTAGCAGATGCGGCAAGAAAGATTATCAGCGATATCGTCCAAAATGGCGATAAGGCGTTATTCGGATATACGAAAGAGTTTGACGATTTTGATCTTTGCGGTAGTAATATCCGTGTCAGCCGACAGGAAATCACTGCGGCATACAAAAAAGTTGATTTAAAGCTGCTCGAAACGCTTAAAAAAAGTGCTGCTAATATTGCTATATTCCATGAAATGCAGATAAGGGAGGGCTTTCAGCACAGAATCGGTGGAGCGATAGCCGGCTGTATGGTTTTGCCCGTAAACCGGGCAGGCGTATATGTACCCGGCGGGAAGGCCGCATATCCCTCGAGTGTTTTGATGAATATTATCCCGGCAAAAATTGCCGGTGTCAGCGAAGTTGTAATGGTCACACCGCCCGGAAAAGACGGGAATATCGCACCGCTAACGCTGGTTGCCGCGGATCTTGCGGGGGCAGATAAGATACTGAGGATCGGCGGTGCGCAGGCTATTGCCGCGCTTGCGTACGGCACCGAGAGCGTTCCTAAAGTAGACGTGATTACTGGCCCGGGAAATGCATATGTCGCGGCGGCGAAGAGAGAGGTGTTCGGTGAAGTCGGCATTGATATGATTGCGGGACCTTCCGAAGTACTCATCATCGCGGATGAAAATGCAAACCCTCGGTTTATCGCTGCGGATTTTCTCTCTCAGGCCGAGCATGACGAGAAAGCGGCAAGCGTAATGCTGACGCCAAGCAAGAAACTCGCACTAAAAACAGCCGAAGAAATCACGCGCCAGCTTGAACAGCTGCCCCGGAAAGACATAGCAGCGCGGTCCGTTGCAGAGTTCGGTACGATCGTAGTGACAAAGTCGATTGACGAAGCATTTGATATTGTCAATAGTTTTGCACCAGAGCATCTGGAAATACTGACGGATAACCCGTGGCAGTATATCGGCAAGGTTAAAAACTCCGGTGCGGTATTTTTGGGCGAGTATTCTCCTGAACCTCTTGGTGATTATTTTGCCGGACCCAATCATGTTTTGCCCACATCCGGTACGGCTAGGTTTTCTTCGCCGTTATCAGTGGATAATTTTATTAAAAAAACCAACTATGTATGTTATGACAGACAAAGACTTGCCGCATGTTATGATGACATAAAACGGTTTGCCCATGCGGAAGGACTCCATGCGCATGCGCGAAGCGTATGTATCAGGTTTGAAGATGAGGAGGAATCGTTATGAGAAATGCCGAGATAAGCAGAAAAACAAATGAGACCAGCATTAGGCTGACACTCTGCCTTGACGGTGACGGTACAAGACAGATCGATACTGGTATCGGCTTTTTTGACCACATGCTCGATTTGTTTGCTAGGCATGGCCTTTTTGATCTGAAACTCAGTGTAACAGGCGATTTAAGAGTCGATGAGCACCACACGATAGAAGATACTGGCATTGCGCTTGGAGAAGCGTTTGCGGCTGCTGTGGGCGACAAAACAGGCATATCAAGATACGCAACCGAATTTGTGCCGATGGATGAATCGCTGGCATTCGCGAGCGTCGATTTTTCCGGACGGCCGTACCTTCAATATAGCTTGAACTGTAAGGACGAGCGTGTGGGTGGTATCACCGCACAGGTTTTTGAGGAGTTTTTCAGAGCTTTTGCTATGTCTGCGAAAATAACACTGCATGTCGGCGTGCTTTACGGCGGCAACACCCACCATATGATTGAGGCCGTTTTTAAAGCGGCTGCTCGCGCGCTGCGTTTTGCAGCGGAAAAAGACCATAGGACAAAAGGCATTCCGTCCACAAAAGGGGTCTTGTAATATGATAGCGATTATTGACTGCGGGATGGGCAATTTAAGGAACGTGCAAAAAGCGTTTGAATTCTTAGGGTATAATGCTTGTATTACGGACAAAAAAAAGGATTTAGTTGATGCTTCCCATATCGTTCTGACGGGCGTTGGGGCATTTGCAGATGCTGCTGTAAAGCTTCGAAACTCGGGTATGCAAGATACGATGCTTTCCGAGATACAGAAAGGCAAGCCTTTTCTCGGAATCTGTGTTGGCATGCAGCTACTTTTTAATAACAGCTCTGAGAACGGTGAACATATCGGGCTTTCGCTCATACCCGGAAAAGTCGTGCGGTTTGATGTACCGCACCTAAAGGTTTTGCATATGGGATGGAACAATCTTTTAGTCCGAAATAACGTGCTTTTTGACAGCAGTGACATGGATCAATACGTCTATTTTGCCCACTCATACCACGCGTCAGGTGTGCCTGGAGAAAATATCATAGCCGAAGCAGATTACGGGTACCGGTTCACCGCCGCGGTTGCAAGGAATAATATATTCGGTCTGCAATTCCATCCGGAGAAGAGCGGTGACGTAGGTCTTGAGATGCTAAGAAGGTTCGGAGGTTTGACATGAGGATATATCCCGCAATTGACATCAAAAATGGCGTGTGCGTTAGGCTGAAAATGGGTGATATGGATAAGGTAACCGAATACGGTGACCCGGCTGAGATAGCGCTTATGTGGCAACGCGCAGGTGCGGAATACCTGCACGTAGTTGATCTGGATGCGGCGTTTGCCGGAGAGTTTTCAAATCACGATACTGTTGAAAAAATATTAAAGACGGTTGCCATCCCCGTTCAGTTGGGCGGTGGTGTACGCACAATGAGAGACATCGATATGCGTCTTAAAGGGATGGGTATAACGCGTGTGATTATCGGAACGGCAGCATTTGAAAACCCGGATCTCATATCAGAGGCGGCAAAAAAATATCCCGGGCGTATTGTTGCCGGAATTGATGCAAAAAACGGCAGGGTGGCGACCCAGGGATGGTCAATAGATACAGGCGCAGACGCGGTTTCACTGGCGCTTGAGATGAAAAAGCGCGGCGTAACTACCGTTATTTATACGGACATCACTAGAGACGGTATGCTGACTGGGCCTAACATCGAAAGCACTAGGCATATGGCCGAAAAAACTAGAATGGAGGTCATTGCTTCCGGAGGGATGAGCAAACCGTTTGATATACAAAATCTGCTTACAACGGGAGCAAAAGGTATCATTATCGGAAAAGCGCTTTATACGGGCGATATTGACTTAAAACACGCAATTAAAATGGGAGCGGAAAAATGCTGACGAAAAGAATCATTCCATGTCTTGATGTACACGCGGGGCGCGTTGTCAAGGGCGTGAATTTTATCAACATACGCGATGCGGGCGATCCGATCGAGATGGCCAAGGCCTTCAATAGGGCTGGCGCAGACGAGCTCGTGTTTCTAGATATTACTGCATCAGCGCATGAGAGAAATATCATGAGTGAAATGGTTGAGAAAACAGCTAAAGAGGTATTTATCCCTCTGACGGTTGGCGGAGGTATCAGGACTGTTGATGATTTTAGAGAAATGCTAAAGCGCGGCGCCGATAAGATATCCATTAACTCTGCTGCGCTCAAAAACCCGTCGCTGATATCAGAAGCTGCAGAGAGATTCGGCAGTCAGTGTGTCGTATGTGCAATTGACGTCAAGAAACGTCAAGACGCTCTGGGATGGGAAGTCTACATAGATGGGGGACGGGTCAATACCGGCCGGGATGTGCTCGAATGGGCAGCCGAGGCGGAAAGAAGAGGCGCCGGTGAAATATTGCTGACCAGCATGGACACCGATGGCACAAAGGATGGTTATGACCTTGGCGTAACGAAGGCGGTTGCTGATGTTGTTAGGATTCCTATTATCGCATCGGGCGGCGCGGGCAAGCTTGAGCATTTTAAAGATGTTTTGAACGTTGGTGCAGACGCGGTATTGGTCGCCTCGATATTTCACTACGGAGAATATACCATAAAAGACGTGAAAAACTATTTTCTAAGCGAAAATATTCCGGTAAGAATATAAAAAGTTTGGGGGAAACGATGGATTACGGTAAAATCAAATTTGATGAAAAAGGGCTTGTTCCAGTAGTAGTTCAGGATGTCAACACGAACGCCGTTTTAATGATGGCGTATATGAATAGAGAATCGTTAGAAAAAACACTTAAAACAAAAAAAATGGTCTACTTTTCTAGGAGCAGAAACTGTCTTTGGGAAAAGGGTGAGACTTCGGGTAATTTCCAAACTCTGCACGAACTCAAAATCGACTGCGACGGCGATACTCTGCTTGCGCTGGTGTCACAGCAGGGCGTTGCATGCCATACGGGCAATTATTCCTGCTTCTTTGAATCTTTGCATGGTGAAAGCAGTTATTCGGGCGGATATGCGATAATCGATGAATTGTTTAAGGTGATAGAGGATAGAAAAGCAAATCCAAAAGAAGGCTCTTACACCAACTATCTTTTTGAAAAAGGGATTGACAAGATACTCAAAAAAGTGGGTGAGGAAAGCGCCGAGGTCATTATCGCAGCGAAAAATGCTTCACCGGATGAAATCAAATATGAAAGCGCTGATCTTTTATATCATCTGCTGGTAATGTTTTGTGAAAGAGGGCTATGCCCGTCGGAAGTGTTCGCAGAGCTGAATAGACGCAGATAGTGATAATGCCTGTAATACCGTGTAGGATTCATTATAAAGGAGTTATAAAGGAATATTCTTGATTAATCACTATAATTACATTTTGACACAATACTCAGTCTATTATACAATAGCCCAGCATTCTCGTTATTTGGGATTTGTGGGAGCATAGCTCAGCTGGGAGAGCACTTGCCTTACAAGCAAGGGGTCACAGGTTCGAGCCCTGTTGCTCCCACCAATGGCCCGGTAGTTCAGTTGGTTAGAATGCCAGCCTGTCACGCTGGAGGTCAGGGGTTCGAGCCCCCTCCGGGTCGCCATTTGCCTCGGTAGCTCAGTTGGTAGAGCAAGGGACTGAA
>JBMNOU010000117.1:0-3808 GCA_050943215.1 Christensenellales bacterium
CGCCCGTCAGCGCTTTAAACTGTGCCGAGTCGATCATCCCTTTTGTATAAAGGCTGTATGCGCGTTCATTCATGCTGTCTTTCCCCGCCTGCTCTAGCCGCCGGGTCCGAAGCTCATGGTCTGCGTCAAATTGTCCCCAAGAAAGCTGCGCCGCGCTTTTTTCCGCCGCGTTTTTTGCCTCTAGGCTTTCCATATCCGCCTGGTAGCGCATGTCAAGGTTTCTAAGCGCAAGGTTCACGTTGTCCGTAAAGTCATGATGCTGCCGTTTTATTTTACCCAGCACATTTTGAAGATCGCTGGTGCCTTTTTGCTTTACCGTCAGCGGTAACTCGCCGCCGACTATTGTATCCGCCGCAAAATCGCAGGCGGCTCTGTCCTGCAGCGCTTTGTTTACGTACGCCTCGTTTTCCAGCGCCCGGTATTCGGCTGCCGTTTCTTCAAGCTGATTGTTATACGCCGCCTTTGCCGCGTCATGCGCCGCCTTAATGTGCTTCTTTCCGGTGGCAAGAGACTTGTCGTATCTGCTGGTATCTCCCATGCTTCTCCCCTCCAGCTACCTCACATCAATGCCCGTCATCGCTTTAAACTGCGCTTTGGTAATCAGCCTTTTGTTATATAGGCTAAACGCCTGAGAAAATATGCTGTCCTGCTGGCTTTGCTCAAACTGTTTTTGCTGCAGTTCGTAACCCTCCTGCCATTGGTCCTGCGCCAGCTTCGCTACGTTCTTGTCCGATTCCATCTGTGCAGTAAGACTGCTTAGGTCTGTTTCATAGTCCGTGCTTAAGTTGGCCAGCGCCAGATTGACATTGTCCGTAAAATCCTGCTGCTGACGGCTTACGTCACCAAGCGTATTAAGCAACGTGTTCGTATTGCGCTGCTGCAGCGTCTGCGACGTTCCGCCCGCTGCGCTCAGCCCCATATTAGCCAGCGCTTCTTGCCTTGAGCGCTCAGTTTGCGCATGGCTGACATACGCATGGTTTTTCAGTTTCTGATACTGCTCGGGCGCGTCGTCAAGCTGTTTTTGGTACGCTGCCACGCCCTTATCGTACCGCCCCTTCAGCTTGGCCTTTTGCGCATTTAACGACTGATCGTATATCTCATCGATGTTTTTTGTCCAGTCAGCCGTAGCTGCCATATCAATTGCCCCCCTTCTTTAGCCGCAAAAGCCGCGATTCAACCAGGTTGCCGATAAACGCGTTTATATCATCCGCATTCTGCTTAATCACTGCCAATGAGCGCGATGACAAATCGCTCAAAAACATTGTTGCTGCCTTTTCGGCCAACTCTTTAGTTTCATCTACACTTAGTTTTCCGTCTGCACTCTTTGCCTTTAGCCCTTCCACGACATTTGCTTGCAGGCCGGCCACAACGCTATCCGCCACCGCACGAGCCTCATCAATCGCGCTTTTCAGCGCCTCGTTTTGCGTCTTTCCCTTCAGCCACGCAAATGCCACTTTGACAAGAGGAACAATGACTGCAGTAAACACCAGCCCTACCGCCGCAATGGCAATCTGTGTCCCATCAATCTCCATAATGACCTCCTTTATTCATTGGCAGTATGCACACCGCCTATTATCCTTTGTCTGGTTTTAGATTACAGCGCAGTATCGCTCATAATCGCTCAACTTTTTAACAAATAAAAAAAGTAATATAATATCCGCATCTTTGCAGACTCAAAAAAATTAAATAACTTGGGTTTGCCGGCTTTATGCCTTTGTTGATATAACTATAATCTTAGCCAGCGCAGAACTGCTCTTCTTTGTGTTTTATCAACATTTGTGGAATAATGGTATTTATCGCTATATTTTAACGAGCATAATTCATTTTATTTTTTAAGAAACTATATTCATGAAAACAATTAATAAATTAGCCATTATCATATTTTTTCTTCCGATTATCATGTTCATAATCTCAAATAATATTTCGGAACAATACCAGCTGCCAAAATACTCTTCCCCGGTGTCCGACATAGAAGCTAAGGTGCAAATAATTTTGAATACGGACGAATCCGGTTTAGATCAAATCTCGTCAGCAGAAGCGGATAATGAAATAAAATCCGCGGTCATCGCTTTTACTTTTGACGATGGTTATTTGTCCGACTACAAGCTCGCATACCCTATCCTTAAAAAATACGGTATTCGCGGCACATCATATATCATACCGAAATATCAGGATAATAACGTAGAATACACAATGACTTGGGATCAGATTAGAGAAATGAAACAATACGGCTGGGATTTTGGCTGCCATACATACGCACATTCCAATCTGACAAAAATGACGAAGGAACAGATCCAAACCAGCATGGAAAAAGTGGACGAATCGTTTTTAAAACAAGGGCTCGCCGCACCCATCATTCACGCTTTCCCGTACGGAAAATATGACCAGGCCGCTATAGATGCAATGAAACCATATCGCCTCCAAATACGCAAGGCTTTCTATGAAACCAAATTCGTTGACATTAACAATACCAATCCATACGAGATTGACTGCTGCAGCGCCGATATGAGAACAGAAAAGCGCCTTAGGCAGCATAAAGAGCTTGTCGATATTGCCTGCAAAAAACACGCGGTTATCGTTTTCCGCTGCCATTGCCTTTACCGCTCAGAAGTAAACGATATGGGGGATTGGCCTGTTAAGACAGATTCAAGACTTTTCGAAAAGCTTGTGGCTTATTGTGTTGGGAAGGGCTGCCGGTTTGTTACTATGACCCAATTGATGGGTTTATATCAAAATAAACAGCCTTAGGCCCATAAACTTAATTCTTCGTGAATATAAATGAAACAGTAAAATTATTGCGGAGACCGTTATTTATGCCTAAAGTAAAGTTTATAGCGCTTTCCATTATCTTTTTATTTATGGTTTTTTTATTGGTACTCGCCAAAAAAGGTGTGTTTCCCCCAAAACGTAATACTATCCAAACCTCAGCACAGGAATTTATGTGGTACTACCTTCCGCACGAACCGAATAAACAGCCTCTCCCGATGGAAAAGGCTGATTATATAAGAAACTATAACGTGCTTTATGTTGGGCCGTCCGAGGAGAAAGTTATCTATCTAACTTTTGATGATTGCCCACAAAACGGCAATATTCCAGCAATTCTTGACACCCTGGAGATGCATCAAGCGCCGGCCGCTTTTTTTATGACAGAAACATTTATCAGAAAGAATCCTGATATCATACGACAAATAGTGGATTGCGGTCACCTCATTTGCAACCATACATCACATCATGTCAGCGTGTCTCGGCTGTCTTTTGAGAAGTTTAAGGCAGAACTTAAAGGCGTTGAAGACGCATACAGAGATGTGACCGGGCTAGAGCTGCCAAAATATTTCAGACCTCCGCAAGGTTTGTTTTCAGAATCGACACTAAGCTATGCTGAAAAACTAGGGTATACGATCGTATTTTGGTCTTTTCGGTATGTAGACTGGGAGGTGCACAATCAGCCACCAGAAGACAAAGCTTTTTCCGCTATTATGAAAGAAACTCACCCTGGCGAAATTATCCTCATGCATAGCCAGTCAAAAACTAACGTAAAAGTACTTGACAAAGTACTGTCCGCCTGGGAAGAACAAGGATATAAATTTGGAAGCCTTGATGATATCAACCATTAGACCACGTTATTTCTGGTCCCGGATAGAACGTTTTTTCTCCCGTTCCCCCGAGATAACCAAAAAAGGCCCATAACAAATCACTCGATAGTTCCAGAATTTATATTTAACCAATATGATCCAAAGGTTCGTCTTGTTTATTCATTGACTGTTGCTTTTTCTTTACCATTATCTTTAATAAGAAAAAAACTGTGATT
>JBMNOU010000035.1:0-20015 GCA_050943215.1 Christensenellales bacterium
GTTAATACTAAAATTTACTTTTGCGGTCTGATTGATGTTGAATATTTTGTGCTGTTTATATAGAATAGAACCATGAGTAATTCTAATCAAAAAATAGCATTTGTTACTGGAGCAAGCTCAGGTATTGGCAAAGCCATTGCAGAAATTATGGCAAAGGACGGTTATATTGTATATGGCACGTCGCGGCGTGCCCATTATGAATCTGTAAATTTTGAAGGTGTTTGTTATACCATGCTCCCGATGACGCTTGAAGACGAACAGACCATAAGCGAAGCCGTAAAGTTTGTTATCGATAAGCATGGGCGTGTTGACGTGCTGGTCAACGCAGCCGGAAGCGGCATTGCCGGTGCCATTGAAGAGACATCTCCTGCTGAGGCTAAAGCGCAGTTTGACGTATGTTTTTTTGGAATTATTGGTGTTATCAACCATGTATTGCCGCATATGCGCCAGACGGGCGGCGGAACAGTCATCAACATCGGTTCGATGGCATCATTTTTTCCGCTGCCGTTTCAGGGAATGTATTGCGGAGCCAAGGCAGCGCTTTTTATGCTGACGTCGGCGCTACGAATGGAGGCAGAGTCTTTTGGTATACGGGTATGCCAGATAGAGCCGGGAGATACCAAAACGGGGTTTACGGATAAGCGGGTTTTAACGGAGAAATCGAAAAACACCGCTTACAAAAAATTATTTACCCGTGCGCTCTACGAGATGATCCGCTCGGAGCAAGAGGCCAAGGGATGTGAAAAATGCGCGCGGCTGGTGCTGAAAATCGCGCGTATGAAGAGGCCTCCTATACGCAGTGTTGTTGGCGCTGGGAACAAAATGCTTTATATGTTGACCAAATTTGTTCCGTGGTGGGTAATGAAAATCGTTGTATGCAGGCTGATGTATATGCGCAAAGATCCGCCAAAGGACGGCACTTGGGTGCCGATGTTGAAAAAAAGTATGACATGGAAGGATTAAAGCCAATACTCGAAAGGATATTGAAAAAATGTATGATATGGAAGGATTAAAGCCAATACTCGAAAGAAGGAGCTGCAGGGCTTACCAGGATAAACCGGTACCCAAAGATATGCTAAAAATGCTTCTTCAGGCGGGAATGAACGCTCCGTCGGCGAGAGATTCTCAGCCGTGGGAGTTTCTTGTGATGCATGATTATGCCAAGAAGAAGGCCGTTTCAGAGCTGTTTATATACTGGCGTATGCTTGAGAAAGCTTCGCTTGGCATACTTGTGATGGCTAATACGTCGGGGTATGCGAGCACTACCAAAGAATTTTTCATACAGGATTGCGCCGCATGCACCGAGAATATCCTGCTTGCTGCTCAGGCGATGGGGCTGGGCGGGGTTTGGCTCGGACTTTATCCAAAGACTGCTTTTATGCAAAAGATAAGGGATATATACCAAATACCTAAAGATATCCTGCCGTTTTCTATTGTTTCAATCGGTTATCCCGCATGGCCTATTGAGCCACATACAGTATACCGCGCGGAAAAAGTGCATACGGATATATATTAAGCGTTTTCAAAGCGGTGCAGGAAGTTTTCTGCGCTTTTTTTATATGCCAAAAATGCCAAAAAGCACAACGCCGACGGCGCCGGATATCAGTATAACTATGATAGGCGAAATCTTCATCTTCATAATGGCAACGCCCGCACACAGCGCGATAATGACGGAGGGGATATCGATGCGAATCAGCAGACCCGGCCAGTTAAGTGAAGAGAGGTTTTCTGCCCCCAGCAGCGCAGAGAGCGCCATCATAGCGGCCGACGCGGCAATAAGACCGGTCACCGCAGGCCGAAGGCCCCACATTGCACGCTTTACTATCACATTGTCTTCGAATCTGAAAAAGTATTTCGCAAGAAAGGTAGTAAGTATCAGCGACGGCAAAGTGACGGCAAACGTAGCGGCAGCGCCTCCGGGAATGCCAAGCGTCTTGACGCCCGAAAAAGTCGCGGCATTTATCGCAAAAGGTCCGGGCGTCATCTGTGAGACCGCGACGATATCCGCGACTTCAAACTGTGTCATAAGACCATACGCGACAAGTTCGCTATTGATGAGCGGCAGCATCGCGTATCCGCCGCCGATCGAAAAAAGCCCGATCTTAAAAAAGATCCAGACCATTTGAAGGTATGCTATCATGGCGCGTCATCTCCGTTCGATATTTTTTTAAAACGCGAGATGCCTGCAGTAACGCCAAAAGCGATCGCACCGAGTATAATGTAAATGCTATTGATATTGAGCAGCAGGGACAAAAGAAAAGCTGCTACAAAAGCGGCAATGGCAACGATGTCTTTGCGGAACGGCTTTGTGAACCGCCAAAAAGCGGAGACGAGAAGCGCGACAACGGCGGCACGGATACCTCTTAGAGCACCGGCTACATACAGGTTTTCTCTGACGGCTTCATAAATGTATGTAATGATGGTCAACGATACTAGAGAAGGCAGTACAGCGCCGAGCGTGGCGATGAGCGCACCTTTAAGTTTTCTTAGCCTATAACCTATGAGTATGCCGCAATTGATTGCGATGGCACCGGGCACGGACTGAGACAGCGCAACCATATTGACCATATCTTCGGCGTCGAGCCAGCCGCGTTTTTGCACGAACTCATCTTCAAAAAGAGGTACCATTGCATATCCGCCGCCGAATGTCAGCGCGCCCAGTTTCAGCATTATAATAAATAATGTACGGAGCTTTTTTTGTTCAGCCATTACCGTCTCTTTGCTTTTTTGTATGATTTAAAAGGCCGCCGTCTTTAAGCACGCTTCGAAGCCGGTCGGACACCTCAAGCCTTACTTCAAATTCAAATCCCTTTGTGGTATTCTCAATCGTAAACTTTGTTTTTCCGTCCACTTTGTCTGCTGCGTCCCGTATGACAAGGCTATCCCCAAGGTCAATCTTTGTATATGCTTTTTCATCGGCAAATACGAGCGGCAGTATTCCCGAGTTGATAAGATTAGCCATGTGTATACGCGCAAACGATTTTGCAATAACACCTCTGATACCAAGATACAAAGGAACAAGCGCCGCATGTTCCCGTGAGGACCCCTGTCCGTAGTTGTGGCCTGCAACCAGAAACCCGCCGCCTTTCGCTTTTGCCCGCGACGGAAACATTTCATCCACAGGCTTTAAGCAAAAGTCAGAAAGGTACGGTATATTTGAACGGTAGGGCAGAAGATTCGCGCCCGACGGCATGATGTGATCCGTCGTGATATTGTCTTCCATCTTTAAAAGCACGTCGCCGGTTACTGTTTGGGGGAGCGTCTTTCCGAGCGGGAATGGCTTGATGTTAGGCCCGCGAACCACTTGCGTCTGACCGGATTCATCCGGTGCTGTAATCAAATTGTCGTTGATTACGAATGTTTTTGGCATATTGATCGAAAGTGCATCCGTATCAAGGCCAATATCCCGCGGGTCTGTCAAAGCACCTGTCAGTGCCGCCGCCGCCGCCGTTTCTGGGCTGACAAGATAGACATTCGCACTATACGTCCCCGAACGCCCGTAGAAATTCCGGTTAAATGTCCGAACAGATACCGCATTCGTTCTTGGAGCCTGCCCCATGCCGATGCATGGGCCGCATGCGCACTCGAGTATCCTTGCACCGGCTGAGATCAAGTCTGCAAGCGCACCGTTTTGCGCGAGCATGCTCATGACCTGCTTTGAGCCGGGCGATATAACAAGGCTTATTCCATCTGCAATGCTTTTTCCTTTTAAAATGGAAGCTACACGCATTAAATCAAGATACGAAGCGTTGGTGCAGCTGCCGATACAGACCTGATCGACACCAAGATCTTTGATTTCACGTACCTTTTTGACATTATCCGGACTGTGCGGTATTGCGGCCATGGGCTCAAGCGTAGATAGGTCGATTGTGAGTGTCTTTGAATAAACCGCATCGGGGTCTGCCGAAAGTGCTGTAAAGTCGCCTTCCCGGCCTTGTGCTATAAGGAAGCGGCGTGTGACATCGTCGCTCGGGAAGATGGACGTGGTTGCTCCAAGCTCAGCGCCCATGTTTGTAATTGTGGCACGCTCGGGCACAGACAGCGATCTGACGCCTTCGCCGTAATATTCGATGATCTTTCCGACGCCGCCTTTGACGCCGAGTATCCGCAGCACCTCGAGTATCACGTCTTTGGCCGAAACGCCGAAGGATAGCTTGCCTTTTAGCTCAATGCCAAGTATTTCGGGCATTGTGATATAGTACGGACCGCCTGCCATTGCGACCGCGACATCTAGCCCGCCCGCACCGATGGCGATCATACCAATGCCACCGCCTGTCGGCGTATGGCTGTCTGAACCAAGCAGCGTCGCCCCGGGAACTCCGAATCGTTCGAGGTTGACCTGATGACATATGCCGTTGCCCGGCCTGCTGAAGTAAATACCATATTTTTTTGCAACGGTTTCAATATATTTGTGATCATCCGCGTTCTCGAAACCAGACTGCAACATGTTATGGTCGATATACGCCAAAGATTTTTTTGTTCTTACGCGCAAAACATCCATTGCCTCAAACTGCAAATATGCCATCGTTCCGGTGGAGTCCTGGGTTAGCGTATAATCGATATGAATCGAGATCTCTTCTCCTGCCTGCATACGGCCGGATGATAAATGTTTTTCAATTATTTTTTCTGCCAGCGTTTTTCTCACAATGCCCTCCAAAATTATATAATAGCGTTAATATTTTACCTTTTGTGAAAAAAAAAATCAACTTGAATGCGTAAACACTATTTTTTCGCACCAAGTCAATTTTTGTGCCTGCGTAGCTGTTGATAAATAAAAAGCTATTGTTCCATCTGCCGTCCGAGAAAGGCCGCAGCAGCTTCTGCAGCTTTCTGCTCCGCTTCACCAATGACAGCGCCATTTCGCGTAAGGACTACAATTGCGCCTATCGGCTGGCCGTCCATAGAAATCGGCGCAATCAGCTGAGACGTGGTTAGGGATGGATCCTCTCCGCTGACAAGTGGGATTGTATTTTGACCGTCTTTTCTTAAGATTGTCCTTACGTTCATGCTGTCTTCAAGCGCGCTGCTGACCGATCGCTCATAATAGTCTCTCTTATGTTCCCCGCCGGCTGCCAGCACGGTATCTCTGTCACAGATGACCGTTGTGAGACCGAGTGTAGATGACAAAGCTTCCGCAAAATCCAGCGCAAACGCAGCGAGCTCACCAATTGGTGAATATTTTTTTAGTATAATACCGCCTTCTCTGTCGGTGTATATTTCCAGCGGATCGCCTTCGCGGATTCTAAGCGTGCGGCGTATTTCCTTTGGTATAACAATTCTGCCAAGCTCGTCGATTCTTCTGACTATGCCTGTCGCTTTCATTATATTATCCTCCTTAAAAAACAATTTTGTTTGTTGTTATTGTTTGTAAGAACGGTCAAATTATGCGCATCGTGTTAAATTAGAACGCAATTGCCATTTCAATAAATACTAAATTTTAGGGTATCATTATTCAACGTATTGTTGGTTGTATTCAAGGCAGCAAACAATTATATAATGTTTAATATCGTAAATGGAATTGCTTAATGAACTTGTTTATTGTTGTGATTTTTCGTCTCTTGTATAGATGAATTTCATTATTTTTACTAGCGTCATGCAATTTGCCTTATAAAATGTTATAATAAATGTTAGAATAGATAACAAATAATGGAGGTTTACTATGACGTGCAGAAAAGATAGATGTGGATGCTGCTGCGAGATAACCGGGCTGGCTCATATCGGCGTGTTTGTCAGGGATATCAGCAGATCGATAGATTTTTATACCCGTGTGCTGGGATTCGAATGCTATTTTGAAGCGGATGTGCCGGATGAAGGGGGCATCATCAAGGCCGCGTTTTTAAGGTGCGGCACATGCGAGATAGAGCTTGTTCAGTTCCCGGATAGCAAAGAACGCAAAGACGGGGTTGTAGACCATATTTCGTTTGCCGTGAGCGACCTTGAAGCTATGATGAAATGCCTTGAAAGAAAAGGCATCGCGTTTGAAACAAAAGAACCGGCTATTCTTCCGATGTTGTTTGACAGAGGCGTCAGGCACATTTTTTTCCGCGGCCCTGATGGAGAGCACCTGGAGATTTCCGAAAAGCTTTAGTTCAAAAACGCGATTTCATAGTTAAGATACATCGCGAAACAGAGCCATATCAGATAAGGTATCAGAAGATAAGCAGCCGTTTTATCGACGCGATATGTTTCCGCAAAAAGAAAAGCGGCTGTAATTACAATAAGTATCATCACGAAAACCGCGCTTGCGGGTTTTTGCAGATAAAAAAAAGTGTATGTCCATAGCACGTTTAGCACGCCATTTGATGCAAACAGGAGAAGTGTTTTTTTTGCTGATTTAGGATTGATGCTAACTATAGATAAAGAAGAGGCGATTAGTATATAAAGTATTGTCCAGACGATAGTAAAGACGATGCCGGGCGGCTGAAGAGCGGGTATAATAAGGCTCTGATACCAATTACTCGATGTGTCCGTAAAAGCGGTACCTAACGCGGCGACCGCAGCCATGAACAGCACGGAATACATTATTCGCAGTATTATTTCTTTTTTTTGCATACGGCTGCCTCCCGCTATAGTATATTCTTATAGGGCTTAATATATGTTTTACCGCCTTTATGGATTAAAGGAGTTATCAAATGTATCGGGCAGGCGTTTTTTATATCGTGGTGATATGGATTCTGCTGTTTATTGCTATCGGTACAGTCCTTGTCTATTTCAGCCGAAAACCGGTATTGTCCAAAAGGCCGGTGTCGAAACAAAGTGCGCTCATATATAAAGATATTGAGATTGCTGAGGAAACGGAAAATTATGGTGCAGAATATCTGACCACAGACATATCAAAGCCTATCGTATCTGGACTAAGCAACGTGCAGTTTGAGAAGTCGTTAAACGATAGCATTGCCGGCCAGATTTCTGCAGCGCATAATGCAGCAAAAGAAGCTGCCGCGTTGTTTTGGCAGCAAGCTGAATCCCAAGGGTATACACCGTGGGCATATGTTTTTTACGCGAATTACAGCGTAAAATCTGCGGACAGGATACTATCCCTTAAAGTGATGACACTGCTTGACACGGGCGGTCCGGGGCTGCCAAGCACGGCTTACTATAACATCGATATACAGAAAAACAAGCTGATAGCGCTTTCTGATCTGTTTTCGGATGATACATATAAAGAAATTATCAATACCATAATTACCAACGAGATGGCAAAAGATACGGACAGGTATTTTGCGGCGGACAGCTTTACGGGAGTATCCAATAAAACGGCGTTCTTTATCTGCGAAGGCAAGCTGTATATAGCGTTTGCAAAATATCAGATCGCATCGGGTATGACGGGGGAGCCTTCGTTTCTGATACCCAACGAATTGATTCTAAATATCATTGCGCCTGAGTATATGGGCCTGTTTAAATAACAAAAGGAACTATTTAAAAAAACAGTTCCTTTAAGTGGGCGTATTTTTGTTTTGTACGTTTATTTTAAATTCTCCTCGTTAAGCACAGAGAGCTCGCCTAAAAACCGTCCGTCTTTGCGTATGAGCTCTCCGTCAAAGTATATGTTGCCGCCGCCGTATTCGGGCCGTTGTATCAAAACAAGGTCCCAATGAACAGCGCTTTGATTACCGTTATCTGCATCGTCGTAGCATGAGCCTGGCGTTAAGTGAATGGAACCCGCGATTTTTTCGTCAAAAAGTGTATCGCACATGGGATCTTTGATATACGGATTAACGCCGAACGAAAACTCTCCGATATACCGCGCACCCTCGTCGGTATCAAGCAGCTTGTTGATGCGCTCTGTGTTGTTAGCCTTGGCAAGTACGATCTTACCATTTTTAAACTCAAAATAGACATTTTCATACTTATATCCTTGGGAGAAAGAAGGCGTGTTGTATGAGATGCGGCCGTTTACGCTGTCTTTAACGGGTGCCGAGTATATCTCTCCGTCCGGGATGTTCATATGACCGGAGCATTTGACAGACGGGATTCCCTTAATTGAAAAGGTCAGATCAGTGTCTTTACCTGTAATCCGAACTTTGTCGACCGAAAGCAGGCGCTTTTTCATTACATCCATTGCCTTGTCCATCTTTGAATAATCAAGGTTACATACGTCGAAATAATAATCCTCGAATTTTTCCGTACTCACTCCCGCAAGCTGCGCCATTGACGCATTGGGGTAACGCAGCACCACCCATTTTGTCTTTTTAACACGCAGTTCGTGATGGACGCGCCGTGAGTATATCGAACGGTAGAGCGACAGCTTTTCGTCATCCACATCTGAAAGCTCGGATGTATTGTATGAACCTCGGAAAGCAACGTATGCGTTCATTTCCTGCATCATCGCGGAATCAAACCGGGTCATATCCTCAATCTGCGATTTTGTCGCTTCGCGTAAGATTTCACGTTGTATTCGCGCGCTCCGTATCACGCTGAAGGGTATGCCGCCAGCGTTATAAACCTCTTTTACTAGCTGCATTGAGAGCTCTTCGGGGCAGTCAAAATTTTCGATCAGTACCCGCTCGCCCTTCTGCACGTTCATCGAATAGGTGACGATTGTTTGGCATAACTTTTTTAATCTGGTATCTATCATATTTCCTCCGTATCAAAATTCATTTGTTCATCGATGATGTAAACCGGCCGGGCCTTTGCTTCGTCGTATATTCTCCCCAAATACAATCCAAAAATGCCAAGCGAAATAAAGACGGCCGCCATAAAGAAAAACACGAGCGCAAACAGTATATGCATATATGACATGATCCCAATTAAGGACAGTATGAAAGATACAATCAGATACGCGCCCGACAGCACAAACAACATGATACCAATGATCAGCGGCAGCTTGAGTGGTCTGTTCGAAAACGATGTGACGCCGTCTCCTGCGAGCTTAAGCATTTTTTTCATTGAATATTTCGTTTCGCCCGCTGCACGTTCCTCTCTGACAAATTCCAAAGGCTCCGATTTAAAGCCAGACCAGGCCGCCATGCCTCGAAGGAACCTGTTTCTCTCGGGCATTCCGACGAGCGTATTGCAGACCTTTCTGTCGATCAGCCTGAAGTCTCCCGTATCGGCCGGAATAAACTGGCCACCTAGTAAATTGAGGATGCGGTAATAAACCCATGCGGTGAATTTTTTAAACGCTTTCTCGCCTTTTCTCGTAACACGCTGGCCATAAACGATATCCGCACCGCTCTTCCACTTTTCAACCATATCCGGTATCACCTCGGGCGGATCTTGCAAATCGCAGTCGATGATGACTACGGCATCTCCTTTGCTTTTTGCCATACCAGCCGAAACGGCTTCCTGATGGCCGAAGTTTCTAGAAAAGCTAATCACTTTGACGCGGGGGTCTTTTGAAGCTATTTCTTTCAGTAATTTCAGCGTGTCGTCCCTTGATCCGTCATTAACGAAGATGAGTTCATAATCGCCAAGGCTTTCCATTACGCTTTTCAGCCGAGGATACGATAACGGCAATACGTCCTGTTCGTTATACGCTGGAACCACAACGGAATATTTCATGTCTGGACACTCCTTTTCTTTTACGTACAAATTATATAACAATATGGAAGATAATACAAAACAAAAAAATGAATAAGAGAAATTAAAGTTTGCTGTGGGCTATATTGTTTTATTAGGGAAATAATGCTAAAATAAACATACAAAAACCCCGTTTTTTGCCAAAGGAGACAGATATGGTCGTTCTGGCAGCATTTTTCGATAAAAAACATTTAAATGAAACCTATCGTTTAAGAGGAAAATATCTTGAGCATTTTACTCGCGCGTTTCCTGATTTTAGACTCGCGTTTAATCACTTAGCCTTGGGCATTGCATATCTTGCAGGCAAAGACAATGCAGATAAGGCTGCTTATTCTTTAAAGATAAAAAAGTATCAGTTAAAAAGCGATGAATTATCATTTGAGTTTCAGATTATCAAAGAAACAAAAATGAATAGCGGCCAGATCGGCGATGCTGTGCTAAAGCTATCCAAACAGTGCGGATGGCTAAACCAAAATGGCTGGCCGCCGCTTGTATGCCTTGCCCAGAGAAGTGAGTTTAAAGACTTGTACGAAAACGTTAAATTGCTGGGCATGATGAACTCGCTGATGCAAAATGGCGATTACAAGGGAGTAGTTAATCTTTTCGCGCCGCTAAAAGAAGTTTCGCACAAACCACTCTTTTGGAACGATGCTGATATACTCTATAGGCTGGGAGTTACGTGCAGCAAGCTAGCGGTGACGCTGCTAATTAAAGCCAGCGAGACGAAAAAGTTGAGAATTGCACGGCAGTACAGGGAATACTGTGTTACGTTTCTTAAGCGGGGCGCTGCGATTGAGCAGGGAAGCGCGCGGTGCGCAACGGCGCTGGCATATCGGTATTATTCAAATGTACATGAACTCACAAGACAGGGCGAAAGAAAAGATCAGAGCCTTGAGGAACAAATCAGCAAAGCGAACGAATGGCTGAGCCGGGCGATTGAAGTATACCCGCTAAGCGTCAGGAATAATTACAGAAAAGGCAAGCTGATTGTTGAAAAACAGGCACCGTATCTGCTATACGGCAAAAGGTCTTTTGGTACACAAGAGGCGCGGCTTTTGCGGGAGATTCGCGAAGTGGGAGAAGAACACCTGGCCAGCGCAGTTGCGATTTACGAATTACAGACCGAACGAGAAAAGCAGACAAACCGGCGTGAATACGCAAAAGCGCTGTTTGTATTGGGAGGATATTATCTTGATAGTGCTTACCTGCCTGTCCATGAGTATTTCTCCCGGGTTATCGCAGGGGCCCCCCATCTCAGTATACCGGTAATTGCAAAGCTTGATATTGAAAGTGCTATCGAGAGCCTTGAAAAATGCTTTTATGCGGAAACGGATATACCACTAGGCGGCAGGCTTGATGCGGCCGCAATAGCGCCGGAAGAAAAAAACTGGACACGGTCTCCTGTTGAGAAGCTGTACCGTCTTGGATGCGCATATAGCGCAATGACATTTATCGATCTTGTACAGCAGGATAAAAGCCTTAATGATCATGCGCAAACGGCGGTGAAGTTTCTTGAATGTGCAAAAAAACTCTGTAGCCTTAACAAAGACAGAAAAAGGAACACCTGGCATATCAGCGAAAAAATCGCATGGACGTATATCTATCTGGGACAGTACGCACGCGCCGCCAGGCTTCTTTCAAGAGCCAGTGCGGGGTATATTGCTAATACGTATGCGATTGCACTGCTTTTAACCCAAACCAAGGAGAATGCGCAAACGGCAAAAGATACGCTTGAAACCGCGTTGCATGATAAAAACAATTTGGCAATGGGTTTGACGCGCGTACTTTACGGCTATACGGCGGCGCAGGACGGGCAGAAATTTGACGTAAACAGCAGGGATCTTTCTGCCAAAAACAGCGCTTTAGCGAAGATATTAGGCTTAACGACGATTCAGTAAACGTCTGATAAATTAATACTGAACAAAACATCATATTGTTGACATATTCATAAAATGTATGGTATATTCTAGATGGTGAAGAAGGTGTTTTGCCAAATAAAAACAAGGAGGAAAAAAGTATGAAGATAAAAAATATTACTGAACCACAGAAGTTTTTTGAAGTACTTAGAGACTGCAAAGGCAAGGTAGAACTGGTTACTTCAGAAGGCGACAGGCTGAATCTGAAATCAACGCTTTGTCAGTATATTATGCTGACGCAAATGTTTTCTGAAGCTAAGATCGACGAACTCGAGCTTTTGGTTTCGGAGCCTGAAGATTTGAACCTCCTTCTTAACTATCTTGTAAGAGGATAGTACAAATCTTTAAAGATTCAGAGCCGCTTTTGGGCGGCTTTTTTGATACGCGCGAAAGCTGTCCATTTTCTGACGCGCGTGATATGGTATGTTGTTGTGGAAAACGGGGGGCTATTATATGAGCGTAACGGTCTTAACAGGGCGTTCGGGAAGCGGAAAAAGCCGGTTTCTTATGGCGCACATCGCGTCTTTAATAAAAGATCCTTTTGCAAAGATTATTATGATTGTCCCGGGTCAGCTGACATTTGAGACAGAAAAGAAGATCATGAAAAGCTGCTGTGTACAAGGCATATTTGGTGTTGAGGTGCTAAGCATACAGCGGCTGGCTTTAAAGATCATAGAAGATACGGGATGTAGCGCGTTTATTTCAGAAGCGGAAAAAGCGATCGTTTGCCGCAAGGCACTCCTTTCACTTAATAATCCGTTCGGCGATTCCGGCAGGCAGCCTGATTTTGATGTTTGCGCGGCTGATCTTATATCAAGGCTCAAAAGCTATAATCAGACGCCGGAGACGCTACGAGAGGCCGCAGGGCGTCTTCGGGACGAAGCGCTAGCAAAGAAACTATGCAGCACAGCAGATCTGTACGAAAAATATATTGATATCTGCAAAGGCCGTTCTGATACGTCGGATATGTATACGTTCGCGGCAGCAAGGGCCGATAGGGCCGCGTTCTTAAAAGGCGCGCACGTCGTGATCGACGGCCTTGACAGCTATTCTCCCGCTGTAATGACTCTATTAACGAAGGTCGTTGCGCTTTCTGGTGATACCATCGCCGCATTTCGAAGCGAAGGGGATGGTACCGACAGCGATCTGTTCGCATCCGAAAAAAAGGATATGAAGAGGTTTATAGCCGCCATACGGCAGAGCGGAAAAAAAGTAGAAGAAAAAAGCGTCGGTATGCCCCCCAGATACGCGTGCCCAGAGCTTGCCTTCCTTGAGGCGAACCTTTATCGATACCCATACGAGCCGTTTGACGGACCGGCAGAGAATATACGGCTTTTCGAGGCGGAGAGCGCCGAGCAGGAGATTGAGATGATCGCCTCGAACATACTGGCGGAAATCAAAAATGGGCGGCGTTTTCGTGATATTGCTATTGTGGCCGGTAGCCTTGACTCTTATGTACCGGTGATAAAGACAAAATTTTCGCTTTGTGGCATACCGTTTTTTATCGATGAGAGACGCGCGCTCTCAGACAATACGTTTTTTGATTTTTTGTATAATGCGCTTTGCGCCGCCGCAGGGGACATGACGGTGGTTCCGGGGTATTTATTCAGTTATTATGCGCCTCTTACATTCGATCAAAAAGTCATGCTCAAAAAATATGCTCGAAGTTACGCATTGAAAGGTTGGCATTATTTTTCTGAGTTCCGGAGGGGAAGCGATGCCGGGCAGACCGAAGCGCTGCGCGCTAAGGTCATGTCTCCTCTGCTGTATCTTTCAAAAGGGATTAGACAAGACAGTGCGAAAAAGCAGATCTTAGCCATAAAGCAGTTTTTAAAGATGTGCCGAGTCGAGGAAAAACTGACCGAATTCTGTGACGATATCGACAGACCGGGCACACGCGGGGAATTCGCTTACTTTTCTCAGGTTTTTGAAAAGTCTATTGATGTGCTAGCTGGTATTGAGCAGATATTCGAAGATACTCCGGTCGAACCTAATACGCTTTGCAGCTTAGTTAAAACGGGATTTTCAGCAACGAAGATCGCGGTAATTCCTCCCACAACCGATGAAGTGGGAGTATTTGACATATCAGTTGCGCGGCTGCCCGATGTTGATGTGCTGTTTGCTATGGGTGTACATGACGGCGTATGGCCCGCAAAAGATGATGGGCCGGGCATCATGTCTGCCGCCGAGCGGTCTATGCTTTTTGATGCGGGATTTGACATCGGTATTTATGACGCTTCGGCTGAAAAGCTAAAGGTTTATTCCGCGCTCGTTAAGCCCAAACACAGGCTGTATGTAAGTTATAACATGCAGACTGGTCAGCCGTCCATATTGATCGACAGGATCAGGTGCCTTTTTCCTCGTATAGACGTACAAAGAAAGGCAGCGTATGCGCCCGCAGCGGGTATGCAGGCGCAGGTTTTAGGGGGGATAGCAGACGCGTTAAACGGCAAACAACCGGCCAAAGAAATGATCTGCCTTTTAGCGGCATTTTTAAAACAGCCGGGATGGAGGGAAAAAGCTGTGCGGATGCTGCTTAGAACCAATGCGGCGTTACCGATCGCACACAACGATGCGGCGGCGCTTTATGGAGGCATACGATGCAGTGCCACGCGGATAGAGACGTACTACAAATGTCCTTTCAAGCATTTTCTGGATTTTGGCATCAAGGCGCAGCCCGAGCGCGATTATACGAACGATAAGGTGGATACTGGTACGTTCATGCACCTTGCGCTAGACTTTTTTATAAAGTCACTGCTTGAAGATAATGCGGATATCAAGAGCATAACCGCAGATGAAGTAAAACAGCGTATCAGGGCTGCTGCTGCAAAGGCGGCGCAAATGCATAACAATGCAAAACTTTTAGAGGACGAACGCTTTGCTATGCAATACGACCTGCTTACCAACGAACTGGTTAATACCGCTCACAGGATCAAGGTTCATTTTGAGGGAACTCAAGCGTCGATTTACGCCAGCGAACAGATATTTAACGATTATACCGTAGATACCGTGTTCGGAGATGTCGTTATTAACGGAAAAATCGATCGAATTGACGTTGCGGGCGGCTATTTTAGGGTTGTCGACTATAAGTCATCCGATACGCTTTTTTCTTTAAAGGATTTTTCGGGAGGCGTCTCGCTTCAACTGCCAATATATATTAAAGCTGCAAAAAGGCTGCTCCAAAAAGCGGGTGCGGATATGCGGCCGGCAGGGGGATATTATATGCGAATCGGTGACGTATATCGGGAGAGCAGCGAGGAGGTCGCAAAAGCGGCGCGCATAACCGGGATATCGCTTGAGGATCCGCAGGTACTCTGTGAGTTTAGCACTGTGCTGCCAAACGGCAGCTTTGCGGCAATAGACCAGTCGATTACAAGTTCCGGCAGGCTTAATCAAACGGGTAAGAAACGCTTTTTTACTGAGGATGAACTGACAGCGCTTTTTGGCCATACCGATACGATGATTAAAAACGCGGTGGAACGCATGTATTGCGGAGATAACGCGATCTGTCCCGCCGAGGGAATAACGGGCGCAAGCGCCTGCGTGTATTGCAATTATACAAGTGTATGCATGAAAGATGCTGGATATGAGGGGAATGGGACCCGGTTGATTGAATCGGTCGATAAAGACTTTTTGACGGAGGGGATACGCGATGAGCCGGATATGGAATGACTGTCAGCAAAAGGCCATCGCGGCAAGAAACGAGAGCATCGTTGTTTCGGCCGCGGCGGGTAGCGGAAAGACAAGCGTGCTGGCCGAGCGCGTGCTCAATCTGATCGAAGAGGGCGAAGACATTGAGCGCATGCTGATCGTGACTTTCACAAATCTTGCTGCGGCAGAGATGAGAGAGCGGATTTACAGGCGCCTTCAGCAAGCGAGCTGCGGATCGGCAAGGCTGGCGGCGCAGGCTGAAAAGTGCGCATTTGCGGATATATCCACGATACACGCTTTTTGCGGACGGGTGTTGCGGGACAATTTTGAGCAAGCGGGCATCTCTCCTGTGTTTACCGTCGCTGATGAGGCCGAGATACGGATGCTTAGGGAAAAAGCGATGGATATTTGTATCGAACACGCTTTGATGGATGAGAGCATGAAAAGATCTGCCGCAAAGTTTTGCGCAAGAGGTGATACGCAGGGTATCAAAAATACTGTTGGCGCGATATACGAGCGCGTTATTAGCTTAAAGCAGCCCGAAGAGTGGCTTGACAGCGCGCGTTCGAATTTTTATTCAGACACATTTGTCCATGCACTCTTTGACGAATATAAGCAGATGGTGTGCGAGGCAGCGCAAAGCGCCGCATTGCATTTAAAATCCCGGTCAGAAATCTTAAGCGAGCGCGGGTTTTGTAAAGAAGCGGATCAGAGCGAAACAGAGCGCATTAAGATGATGCGGGCCGTGCAGGCCATCACGATTGATAATGCCATTCTGCCGTGGATCGCTCAGATAAGTTTGCCCAAGATAAAAGGCGCCCCAAACAGAGAGGTAAAGACGCTGACCAACAGGGCTAACAAGTGCTTTACCGACCTTGACGGCTATTCGGGTGATTTTTTTGGTAAGGTGAAAGCACAGCTTCAAAGCGCGGCGGCTGATGGCGAATTTTTCATTGAGCTGACGCGTGATTTCATGCAGCAATATTCACGTGCCAAACGGCAGAAGAACGTACTTGACCATGACGATTTAATCCATTTTGCATTGAAAGCGCTTTCTATTCCGGAGATTGCTAGGCGGTATCAAGAGAGGTTCACGCATGTTTTTGTAGATGAGTATCAGGATATCAACGATGTCCAGAATGCCATCATCACAAAGGTCAAACGAAGCGGAAACGATTTTCTGGTGGGAGACGTAAAGCAGTGCATCTACATGTTCAGGGAATCAAACCCGGATCTGCTGATCGCAAGATGTATGGAGCTTGCGCCGGCAGGACTAATTGAGATGAATCAAAATTATCGTAGTGCTCCGGTTATAATTGATTTTATCAACAGCGTAATGCAATTTATGATGACCGAGCATGTCGGCGGCGTGGCGTACGCTGGCGGACAGAGGCTGCGAGCAGGACGAGAGGGAGACGGATGCGTTGAAATAGTGCTGGCCAGCCGGGAAGAGGATAATCTTAAGGCGGAAGGCATCGAGATTGCGGGATATATTAATGAGCTGTTAAAACAAGGTTTCTGTTACAGAGATATCGCGATCTTGCGTCCTGAAGTCAGCAGTACGGGGAGACGTTTTGCGAAAACCCTATCAGATATGGGTATACCTGTTATCAGCGGGTTTGACAGCGTGGATGCGCGGTTCAGTGAAATCGGAGTATTTATCAACCTTCTGTCTTTGATAGATAGCCCTATTAGCGATACCGCTCTTTTGAGCGTAATGAGATATCCGCATTTTGGGTTTACCGAACCCGAGCTAGCCCGTATCAGACTGGGGCAAAAGGAAAAGGCACAGGACAAAAGCTTTTATCTTGCTGTGCATGCATATAGTGAAGATTCGCAACTGGGTAAAAAGGTCAGCGCTTTTTTGAGCGAGATCGAGTATTACCGTGAGCTTGCGCAATGCCTGACATTGCCCGACTTCTTGATGCGACTTAGGCACGAGGCAGAATTTAAGGAATATGCTCTGACTTCCCCCGGGGGAAAGGGAAGCGACGATGCGATAGATGGGTTTATTAGTACCGTATCGTCAATAAAGGGGATACAGCTTAGAGGCGTTTTGGATATTGCGGACAAGATTAGCGTCGCGAAGCAACAGCAAAAGCCGGGAGAGAGGGATGCGGTTTATCTGACCACATTCCATAAAGCCAAAGGACTAGAGTTTCCGGTTGTGATACTCTCGGGTATGCATAAAACGATTAACCAAAGGGATGCCAGCGGAGCTGTGCTTATCGGAAGAAAACTTGGTCTCGCGCTCGATACCCTTAACAAAGACACGCATGTCAGGCAGCAAACGCTGCATAGGCAAGCTGTTGCGCGGCAGATGCGCAGAGAAACGATATCCGAAACGGTGCGGCTTTTGTATGTGGGCATGACACGCGCGGTGAAAAGGCTTGCAATTTTCGGCGCCGGAACAAAGATTAAAGAAGGTTGGCTTGAGGAAAAACATGCGCTCTGGCAGCACGAAGCGACAACATATTTTGATCTGATCATGCCTGCCGTAAATATGGCATGTGCCAACAGCGATCTGAATCTTGAGGATTTCGTACGCGTTGAAGAGGAAACGCCCGTGTGCATGCAAAAAACGGACAGGGTGCAGCGGCTTAGCGCGCTGTTTGACCAGGCAAAGGGCGCAGCGACTGAAGATGTCTTTGTGGAATATGCGTTTAATAAAGATCTCGGTGTTCCATCTAAGGTAAGCGTTACGGCTTTAAAAAAGCGCGAAAGCCCCCGGTGGATAAAACCTGCGTTTTTGCCGTCTGGGAATGAGGGTATATCTGCTGCTGAGAAGGGAATTATGACTCATAGGATATTGCAAAAAATCGGTCTGGAAATAAGTAGCGCGGCAGAGGTTAAAAAGTATGTGCATCAGATGATAGCAGAAGGCGTAATTGAAGCTAATACCGAAAAATATATTAACGCGGAAAAAATAGCTGGTTTTTTAAGTAGCGATTTGGCCAGGCGTGCACGGCAATCCGTAAGATGTTTGTTTGAGGCACCGTTCTGCCTGAATATCAGTGCAAAAGAACTCTCTCTTGTTGAATCTGATGAAAATGTTGCCGTTCAGGGCGTCATCGACATGTGTTTTGTTGAAGATTCGCAATGGGTGATCGTCGACTATAAAACAGACAGGGTTGATAAAAATATGGCTATTGCTGCCGCTCAGGAATATCAGATGCAGCTTTTGCTCTATGGCAAGGCTCTTGAGCGCATTACTGGAATGAAAGTCAAGGAAAAATACATTTATTTTATAAACATAAATGAAAAGGTACTTATGCCATAATATTGTCGATTGATGCCATCTATCCACAAAAAATCACAGTCTATCCACAAATTATGTGGATAGACTCGCCGGTACACAGCAAGATACCCATAACGTCTTTAAAAAAAGCCACCCCTTGTGGGGTGGACAGTTTGCGGTTAACCGGTATTATGTGATACCTTTTTGCTTTTTCGCCATTGCAATCATCCGCTTAACCATTTCGCCGCCGATCGGTCCGCCTTGCGCTCCATTTACTTTGCTTGGCAAGTCGCCCTTGTATTCATCATTGTTTTCTTTTACAAACTCAAGATGGCCAATATCGCTGGCGCATTCCATTTTAAATTTTGTCCAAGGGTGATCGGGACCATATTTACGATTTTGTGATGCCACTTTATACCCTCCTTTCTGCTTTTTTTGTTCTGAACAAAAAAGCGTCATTAATATTTTTTGCAGATTGCGATATAATAATCTGTTAATAAATATCATAAAAATAAATGGTTTAATTGAAATTGTATGGCAATAGAATATGGCTTGTTGCCGATAAAATATGCTAGTTTATCTCTATTTTTAATGATATGACAACAATGATACGTCTTTCCATGCTTCATCTTTAATGGTATACTAAGTAAATAAATTGCACAGCCGTTTATTATAAGATCTGAAGCAGAGGAGGACAAATTAATGCGGGATTTTCGGTTTTTAAGTCCGACACAGATTATTTTCGGAAAAAACACACAAAGCGCTGCAGGAGTTGAAACAAAAAAGTATGGCAGCAAAGTGCTATTGCATTATGGCGGGGGTCATATTAAGAAATCGGGACTCTATCAGCAGATCATCGATTCTTTAAATGAGGCCGAAGTAGAATATATTGAGCTTGGCGGCGTACAGCCGAACCCAAGGCTCGGTCTTGTGAAACAGGGAGTTGCTCTTTGCCGAGAAAAAGGGGTAGATTTTGTGCTTGCTGTTGGAGGGGGTAGTGTGATTGATTCGGCAAAAGCGATCGCGCTAGGTGTGCTCTATGACGGCGATGTCTGGGATTTTTACAGCGGAAAAGCAAGGCCCAAAGAAACGCTGCCTGTTGGTGTCGTTCTGACAATACCTGCGGCCGGCAGCGAAGCGAGCGATTCAAGCGTGATTACCAATGATGGATATAAGCGCGGGCTTACGACTAATGTCCAGCGCGCACGGTTTGCGATTATGAATCCGGAGCTATCCTTTACGCTGCCGCCTTATCAAACAGCGTGCGGCATATCGGATATCATGGCGCACGTAATGGAGCGGTATTTTACAAATGTGCCAAATGTCGAGCTGACAGACCGTCTGTGTGAAGCGACCTTAAAAACAGTCATCAACAACGCGTATATTGTGATGGAACAACCGGACAACTACGATGCCCGTGCAGAGATTATGTGGGCGGGAACGCTTGCGCACAATAATCTTTTAAGCACGGGGAGGATCGGCGATTTTGCGTCCCATCAGATTGAGCATGAGCTAAGCGCGATTAACGATGTTGCACATGGCGCTGGCCTTTCTGTCATTTTTCCTGCGTGGATGAAATATGTTTACAAACATGATATAGCACGGTTTACCCAGTTCGCAGTTAGGGTTTGGAACGTGGAGCAATCGTTTAGTGACCCTGAGAAAACAGTGCTTGAAGGAATTGAACG
>JBMNOU010000118.1:0-3770 GCA_050943215.1 Christensenellales bacterium
ATACAGAGGCGTCTTTCCTTTCCTCAAGATATGGTCATTATATCCAGCTATTTTTGGTCAGGCAACTCCGTCAGCTTTTGGACGGGTTAGGTTGGCTTTAACAGTATGGCCCACCATAGAAAAGCTTAATACATAGGCATTTATAAAGGGTAGGAAATTTTTAAGATTCCTACCCTTTTTCAAATCGTCGCCATTTCGTCGCCATAATTTTTAATCAACTATTTTATTATTGAATTATCCACTAGAATTATTGCTATACTTCACAGGATTTGAACTTGTGAATTCTTCCGTTTCAGGTAAGCAATATTTCATTTGTTTTATGTGTGTTAAAGCAAATGAATAATAGGCCTTTACTTTTTTATCTTTTAGTACATTCATTCTATTTGGTGCCACTTATGTATATTGTGGCACCAAAAATGGCACCATTTTTTTAACTCCTAATCTTATTCAGATTTTTTGTTCTAAGTATTAAATTTCTTTTATTAAAAGATTTGTTATTTTTTCAAAGCATTTTAAGGCAACCAATATTTTTACAAGAATATATTCTTCAAAACCGAGGGCTACAGGTTCTTCCATTCCTGTCTCCCTTTCCTTCTTAAAAATAAGTAACCACACTAACTAGCGTGGTTTTTGGTTCGCTGATGGTGTCCTAAATTCATAAAACATCTAAAGCATCTATTATGCTCGTCTTCTAAATACCCTGAATATTTATACTCCTTGTTTCAATATCATATCGGTACTTTAATAGTGTCAAATCATTCCACATAGCAGTCCTAGCAGGTCTCGATCCGTATGTATAATTCCTAACTGCAACTGTATCGAGTGCTGTCACCGCTTCATGTGAATAGTCACTAGCAATAATGAATGCTTTGATTCTTGAATAGTCCCCGAAAGCATATTCTTGTTTGACCCAATCGACATATTTCATTATTTGATGGACTGTATCTGCATCAGCACATCCACACTTGAGTTCAATGATTAAAAAATCAGATAATGTTTCATATCCTATCGGTAAATTTGGAATATACCGATAGCCAAACACATCCATCTTATCCATATATATTACTGGCTTAAATGGAGATGCAACTACTTGATGTGATATATAATCCCAGCGTCCCAACAAAACACCTTCCGGCCTGTTGTGAGCGAGGATGTCTATAATCCCACATTCCAAAGCCATTTCATGCTTTAATATACCCTCAGCATTGACGCATTTGTCCATTATATCTGCAGCTAAAATTGTATGATGTTTAGTAATTTTTGCTGATATGTCCGTATGAATTCTATCTTCATATCGAAAATGTGCACTTGCATCAATAAGTTTCTCTTTGTTTCTAAACAGAATGTAGTCTCTTAATGCTTTATTTTCTTTGTCATCAAGCTTCATGAACGATACGCCCTGCATAACACGGAGCATACGGAAATGCTCTGGATTGGATAATAAAAGGTCGTCCATATCAACCCCTTCAATGAAAAATACGGGGCATGGTTCAAAAACACAAAGCCACCGCATATTTATACTATTTTCCCCTTCATCAAATAGCATATCATCTCTTACGTCATCATAACTTTGATCAGTGGGCTCTGAAGCTGATGGATAATTTTTATATTTACAGTCCTCGCCAATATTAATAAGCTTACCGATACCATATATCTTTCTGTTTTGAAAAAAGTAAATGTTATCACCAGGTTTCATACTCATATAATCAGCAAATGTAGATTCATATGCAGAATTCCAATAACCACTGGGTGGTTTAATAAGTGTGGAATATACTCCCTTTTCAATGCAGTTTTTGAGTGCCGTTTGATTATCTTTGGCAATCAAAAAAATGTAACCCGCCATTATTTATCCCCCCGATATAATCCAATACTTCTAGTGAACCGTTTAAGTATTTCAATCTTATCCCGCCTCTATCTAGTCATGTCGAGATGCTTTTTTATCTGCTCAAATATATAAGATTTATTGAACCAAAAGCATTGCTTCGTCATCCAGCGACCATCTGGCAATTCATTTGCGTTTGGCAAATCACCAATCTTTTCGCCATCGAATCTATATTCAGATTTTTTTGCATGCGGCCTCACATGGGCAACTCGGTTTTCTGTTTCCTTTGGCAAGTTGTTTTCAATACGGAAACCTTTGCCCCACTTGACTTTGTTAAGCTGTACCCCATCTCTTATCGTCTGTACGGTCCTTTCCCACACTTGTTTGACCTCGATTTCGTCTTCCTCGGGTAATTGCCATAAAATGAGCTTTTCTAAAAATAAATGCGCTTCTGTATGTCGGGGATTATTTTTATCGAAATTGTATTCATTGTCTTTGCGGAAAACGATGAACAAATACTTTTGTTCAACGAACTGTTGATACATATCGGAATCTTCCCACTCTTCATTAATGATATCTTTGAATTTAAAGACTGGGAATGACATGTTCTCTGCGATACTGTTTCCATCTGCTTCAAGGCGTATAGTCTTCACTTTGATATTTGCTTTCAAAAATTCATCAATCTTTTCGATATCTAAAACACCTAATATTGCCGATACTATCAAATAATTGAGACTCTTTGCAGAGGTCTCTATCCCCAGGATAGCCTTCAGTTCTTCTTGGCTTTTTCCAATATAAGGTGCAAACTTTTCATTTAATAACTCTATTAAACTCTTCTCTCGTAGCTGCTGGGGATTTTTGATAATTTTTTCGTTCTGTTCATTCCCGAAGATAAATCTCTGTAATACACTTGTCATGTATGATTGTTTTAAGGCATATGCTCTTTGTTTAGCTGGTATACTTGAACACGGTTGCTTACGAGTACTAGTAGAGTTCGCCCCTTTAGTACATGCTCCAAGATAAAAAGTATCTCCTTCTGATAATTCGTGTGCCCGTCCTTCACGGACTTTTTGCATTATCATTTCCCAGTCCTTTTTTATCACGAGAAGGTCTTCTTCCGGAAAACTAAATAAAATAGCTTCTTCTATCTTAAAATCACCTTTTGATGTTTCATAGAGGTGTTCATATGACATTATAAGCATTAGATTGCACTTGTACCAAAAACTGCTAGTATAAAAGTTTTTCTCATATTCTTCCATATAGTTAATTATATTGCATACTAGTCTCTCTTTAGCTCGTATTTCTCCAGCTCGGGTCCGTATATATGGAGTTACCTTGAGCTCAACGCCTGCTTGTGGGAAATCAGGTTCAGAATCGCGGTTTATTTTGATACCAAACCAACTTTCTTCAATCACATTTCCAATAGCTCCCCTACCTGTGATAAGTCGCCCTGTTTTATCAATATCCCGCAACGGAATACCTATTGCTTCTCTTCCTCGTATTAAGACTTCTTCTGGGGTTTGATATTTGATTTGATTCATTATTTCACCCTCAATATTCAAGTTTAGATAACAATTCCATTATCAATTCATAACATAAAAAAACAATATATATCTTCTATATTTTACTTCTGCAAACCGATGATTTGTCCTTCACATATAAATAAGCATTCCTAATCGTTGGCAAAAATACTATCATTTAATATAAAATCAAGTTAATATTAAACCGGAATCTAATTAATTATTAAACTCAATAACAAATTTTCGAACATACATTTGATTTTTGTAGTTGTTTTTTCAAGCTTAATATGTCATATTATTATTAAATAATCGAACGAGGTGATTATCATCGAGAAAAAAGCTTGGGGAGGAATTCGCCAAGGTTCCGGTAGACCTGCATGAAATGATGCTGAAAAAAAACAGCGTAAACAAATATATTTTACGAATGA
>JBMNOU010000036.1:0-19915 GCA_050943215.1 Christensenellales bacterium
AGTATTCCATGGACACGTTGCCTGGTTAAAGGATAAATGTGATTACATTCTTATTCCTCGATTTATGAATATTGAAAAAAAGAAATATATTTGCCCAATGTTTTGCGGTCTAATCGAAATGATTATTAGTAGTATACCACACATACCGCCTCTCATCGATTGCGCAGTTTATTCTTTAGAAAAAGATAAGTTATTTGCATGGTCAAAAAGAGCGGGAAGTATTGTTATAGCAAACAGCACGAAACTACATTATGCTTTTAAAAAAGCCTTAGATAAACAAAGATTCTATCACCCGGGATTTCATAACATCAGGTTCCCATTTAAAGTCGCTCTCATTGGGCATACTTATAATATTCATGATGGCTTTATGAACATGAATCTGATAAAAAAACTGAACCATCTGGGAATCGGAGTGATTACATCAGAATATGTAAACCGTGAAGATATTGAAAGACAAACCTGTAAGCTCTTTAAGCAGCCTTTTTGGTATTTTGCTAGGCAATATTACGGGGCAGCCGTTCATTTATACGCCAGCAAAAAGATTGATGGCATTGTGTACATTTCAGCCTTTTCCTGCGGCGTCGATTCGGTAGTGATCGAGCTGATTAAAAATGCAACACGCGATTTTCCTTTGATGGTTTTAAAGATTGATGAGCATACAGGTGAAGCCGGTTTCGATACGCGTGTTGAAGCATTTGCGGATATGCTCAAAAGGAGGACTTTAATTGATCGTCACAATTCCCCGCATGGGAAACACGTGCTTGGCAGCCAAGACATTGTTTGAAGGCCTAAAAATCTCCTGTGTTATTCCCGAGAAAAACAATAAAAAAACGCTTCAGATGGGCTCCTATCTATCGCCTGAAGATATATGCCTGCCATTTAAAATCATGATGGGTAATTACATTGAGTGCATTAAAAAGGGAGCGGATACAATTATCATTACCGGAAGCTGTGGCCCCTGCCGGTTTGGCGAATATTGTGAACTGCAAATGAATATCCTTAAAAAGCTTGGATTGAGAGTAGATATCGTTGTGATTGATTCTCCGACTGAAATTGGCAAAGATGAATTCTTAAGAAGAATAGAAAAAATATCAGGTGCCAGCCCTTTGGGCACAATCGAAAAAATAAATGCGTTAAGGCGTTCGCTTCGTATACTCTCTTTGGCTGATAGAATCAATGCGAAGGCACGCTATCTTTCTGGCTACGAAATCAATAAAGGAGAATGCAAGCGGATTTTATATGAATGTGAAACAAAAGTCTATAAATGTAATGATCCCGTTTTTTCTCTTAAACTGCTTGAAAAATACGAGTATATGATTGATAACGTTCGCATTGATAATACAAAAAATCCAATTAAAGTTGCTCTTATCGGTGAAATATATTCGATGATTGAACCTTTTTCTAACTTATTCATTGAAGAAAAACTGATGGATTATGGCGTTTGCACAACAAGGCTGATCACACCGAGTTGGTGGATTAAAGATCTTGTTTTAAAGCCAGTTAAGCTAAATTCACTCAATGTGAAAGCTTCTGCAAAACGATACCTTCCGGTAGGCGTCGGTGGTCATGCGCGAGAATCCATTGCCCATGCGGTATTGTCAAAAAGAAAAAAAGCGGATGGCGCAATACAGATATTCCCTCTTGGATGTATGCCGGAAATTGTGACCAAAGCCGTTTTGCCAATCGTTCAAAAGGAACACAATCTTCCAATCATGTCACTGATTATGGATGAAATAACCGGAGAGGCGGGATATGTGACGAGAATAGAAGCATTTTTGGATATGCTTAAGGCAAGAAAGACAAAAGGGAGAATTTAGTTTGAATAATAGTTACAGTCTCGGAATAGACGTTGGTTCGGTTAGCACCAATTTTGTTGTGCTTGACGAAAACGATAATGTTGTTGAAAAGCTGTATTTAAGAACGCGCGGACGCCCGATCGACACGACATTAAAAGGTTTGTCGATATTGTCAAAGCGGTTAAAAGGATACGAAAAAATTTTTGCTGCAGGAACCACCGGCAGCGGCAGACAACTCGCCAGCATTTTGATAGGCAGCGATGTTGTTAAAAATGAAATTACGGCGCATGCCGTTGCAGCCAGCCATATCGTACCCGATGTAAGAACCATTATTGAAATAGGCGGACAGGATTCGAAAATCATTTTTTTACGCAATGGTGTTGTATGTGATTTTGCAATGAATACTGTCTGCGCAGCGGGAACCGGATCGTTTCTCGACAGACAGGCATCAAGGCTAGAAATCTCTATTGAAGAATTCGGAAGCTATGCGCTTCGCTCAAAATCTCCGGTTCACATTGCCGGAAGATGTGCTGTTTTTGCCGAATCGGATATGATCAATAAGCAGCAAACGGGGCATAGTAATGAAGATATCATTGCAGGGCTATGTGAAGCGCTAGTACGAAACTATCTGAACAATCTTGCTAAAGGGAAAGAAATCCTTGAACCGATCATCTTTCAGGGGGGCGTTGCGGCCAATATCGGCATTACGACAGCATTTGAAAAAACGCTTGATAGGAGACTTATCATCCCTCAGTATTATGATGTGATGGGTGCCTATGGGGCGGCGATACTTGCCAAGGAGGAAATCGAAACTTCGCGCAAACCCACCCGTTTTTGCGGATTCGGCAATATCAATAATGATTATTCCGCTCGTAGTCTAGAATGTAAGGATTGCGATAATATGTGCGAGGTCGTACAAATCACGCTGGACGGGGCACCTGTCGCACACTGGGGAGACAGGTGCGGAAAATGGGGTGCAATCAGAGCGCAGGACGATTGCTGCGTTTAAGCAATGATTATGGTATAATTGCGTTTGAAATAAAGATAATAGATAAAAAATGATATAATAAACAGATGGCTTTACAAATAATTTTACTTCATGGCAAACTATTTTGAAAAAGTAAGAAAAGTCTAATGCAGAGCAGGATATTGACAGATTAAAGCTTAGTTATTAAAGAAAAAGGAGGAATTTTATAAAAAAATAGTACTTGCATATCCAAATAATATTGTATATTATGATTTTGATCGTTAAACTGGGGGGATGTTGGGATTTTGTCCGAGCGCAAGTAATTCATAATTATTATTTCGTTAAAAGTTGTGATTATAAACGATTATGTTTATATAAAAAACTACATATTTACAAGGAGGTATTATGAATAACTTAATGATTCTTGCACCTATTGGTGCCGTCATTTCGTTGCTGTTTGCAGGATTTCTTGCATGGAGAATCAAAAAATTCTCAATGGGCACTGATCTGATGGTAAAGATCGCTACGGCGATTAAAAAGGGCGCTAAAGCTTACTTAAAACGTCAGTATTCTGGTGTCGGCATATTTTTTGCCGTGATGTTTGTTATACTGATGTTGCTATCTTTTGTTTTTAAACTGCTGAATCCGTTTGTGCCCTTCGCGTTTTTAACCGGTGGCTTTTTCTCGGGCCTTTCAGGTTACATCGGTATGAGCGTCGCAACATCTGCGAATTCCCGTACAGCTTATGCAGCCAGCCAGAGCCTTAACAAAGGCTTGCGAGTGGCTTTTTCTTCGGGTGGCGTCATGGGATTTGTCGTTGTCGGACTTGGTCTATTAGACCTTTCTATCTGGTATTATTTCCTGCAGATATGGTTTGATCCGTCAACCGCGGAAGGTATACAGGGAATTACATCGGCAATGCTCACATTTGGTATGGGTGCTTCCTCGATGGCGCTGTTTGCGCGCGTGGGCGGCGGTATATTCACTAAAGCGGCAGACGTCGGTGCGGACCTCGTCGGCAAAGTGGAAGCTGGTATCCCAGAAGACGATCCGCGTAACCCGGCTGTTATTGCGGATAACGTTGGCGATAACGTCGGCGACGTTGCCGGTATGGGCGCTGACCTTTATGAATCGTATGTTGGTTCTATTGTTTCGACAGCCACTCTTGCGGTTGCTGCTGGCCTTCAAATAAAAGGTGTGGTCATTCCTATGGTCATGGCGGCAATAGGTATTTTGGCTTCGATTATAGGTACTTTCTTTGTACGCTCTGGCGAAAAGGCTGAACAAAAAGTGTTGTTGTCTGCACTGCGCCGCGGTGTTTATATAAGCGCAATTCTTATAGCTGTTGTATCATATTTTCTTATCAAAGCCATACTGCCTGATCAGACCGGTATCTATTTTGCGATACTATCAGGGCTGATCGCCGGTATACTGATTGGTTTCTTTACAGAATATTATACTTCTGATACATACAAGCCAACTCGGAAAGTAGCGGATGCATCAAAGACAGGCCCTGCAACGGTGATCATCGGTGGTCTGTCGCTAGGCATGAGATCCACTGTTTTGCCCATTCTGATCATTGGTGCTTCAGTGCTGGTATCATTCTTTGTTTCGGGCGGCAGCAGTGATTTTAACATTGGCCTCTTTGGCGTCGGCCTTTCGGCTGTCGGTATGCTCTCAACACTCGGTATTACACTTGCAACGGATGCATACGGACCGGTTGCTGATAATGCTGGTGGAATCGCTGAGATGAGCCATATGGATCCGGAAGTACGCGAACGTACCGATGCGCTCGATTCGCTCGGAAACACGACGGCAGCTACCGGAAAGGGTTTTGCGATCGGTTCCGCAGCACTAACGGCGCTGGCGCTGATCGCTGCGTATATCAGCGAGGTTCAGCTGATAAAACCGGATTATGTTTTTAATCTATCTATTATCAACCCGCCGGTCCTCATCGGGCTGTTTATCGGCGGCATGTTGCCTTTCCTCTTTGCTGCGCTGACGATGAATGCCGTGGGCAGAGCTGCTCAGGGTATTGTCGTAGAAGTACGCAGACAATTCAAGGAGATTTTGGGATTGATGGAAGGCAAGGCGGATCCGGATTATGCACGCTGCGTGGATATATGCACACGTTCTGCGCAGAAGGAAATGATCCTTCCTGCATTGACGGCAATCATTTTCCCAATTGCAACAGGTTTGCTTCTTGGTGTAAACGCTGTTGCTGCACTGCTGGCGGGTGCTACAGTAACAGGCTTTATTCTCGCCATCATGATGGCCAATTCGGGCGGTGCATGGGATAACGCGAAAAAATACATTGAAAGCGGTATACATGGCGGCAAAGGCAGCGAGTCGCATAAAGCGGCGGTTGTTGGTGATACGGTAGGCGATCCGTTTAAGGATACTTCCGGTCCGTCCATCAACATACTGATTAAGCTTTTGTCGATGGTATCCATCGTTTTTGCTGGATTGATCCTTTCAGGTTCTTTGATGTAATAATTTAACTGTAAATAAGCCATGCAGGTAAAAGCTTGCATGGCTTTGTTTTTGACTAATATTTTTTCAAAAATGTTTAATTCTTTTGAAAAAAAGATTGACAGCAATCATGTCCTACATTTATAATTAAGGTAAATAAAGGCTATGATGGAGAATAGTAATCGCTGTTATGCTTTTTAGAGAGCCGTCACTGTGGTGAAAGACGGCAGGCTAAGCGCGATGAAACTCGCTCCGAAGCTGCTGTATCGAACGAAAAAGTAGGTGCAGACGTCGTGACTCAACGTTACACGAGTACGGGCATCATGTCGTGCCCTGACAAGCTGGCGGTTTATATAACCGCAAGCAGAGTGGTACCGCGGTCTTTCGTCTCTGTAATGACGAAGGGCTTTTTTTATTTGTCGGCGGCCGCGATTTTGAAGCCATTAATAAAAAGGAGAATGGTTATGAAAAGGATCAAAATTTTTGACACGACTTTAAGGGACGGTGAGCAATCTCCCGGTTGCAGCATGAATTTGCAGGAAAAGATCGAAGTGGCGTATCAGCTTGAAAAGCTTAATGTGGATGTGATTGAAGCGGGCTTTGCCATTGCATCTCCCGGCGATTTCGTTTCCGTAAAAACGATTGCCGAATTGGTCAAAGATACATGTGTGGCTTCTCTTTCGAGAGCGCTTAAGAAAGACATCGACCGCTCGTACGAAGCGCTCAAAAACGCCGCAGCACCGCGGATACACACATTTATAGCTACATCACCCATTCATATGCAGTATAAGCTTAAGATGAGCGCTGACAGTGTACTAGATCAGGCAATCGAAATGGTCAGATACGCAAAATCGCTTTGTTCCGATATCGAGTTTTCAGCTGAGGACGCTTCAAGAAGTGAGCCGGAATTCTTGTACAAAATTATCGAAGGAGTTATTAAGGCAGGTGCTACATGCATTAATATTCCGGACACTGTTGGATATTCGATGCCCGAAGAGTTCTATGAGCTGATACTGGGTATTAAAAACAATGTTAAAGGCATTGAGAAAGTTGATCTATCCGTACATTGCCATAATGACTTAGGGCTTGCCGTTGCAAATACGCTGGCGGCTGTTCGTGCCGGGGCCACACAGGTAGAATGTACAGTAAATGGCATCGGCGAAAGGGCGGGGAACGCGGCTCTCGAAGAAATAGTTATGGCTATTAACACGCGGAATGATTTATATCAATTTACAACCAGTGTTGATACGAAACAGATATATAACGCGTCGCGGCTGATATCGTCGATCACAGGGGTCGCGGTTCAGCAGAACAAAGCAATAGTCGGTGCAAATGCCTTTGCGCATGAGGCAGGAATTCATCAGCACGGGGTATTGGCAAACAAGCAGACTTATGAGATAATGACACCAGAATCAATCGGGCTTCCCGAGAACGTCATAGTGCTTGGAAAGCATTCCGGAAAGCACGCTTTTGATGATAGGCTCAAAGCGCTCGGATATTCGCTGGATGCGCAGCGGCTGCAGTACTGTTTTGAAAAGTTCAAAGAGCTTGCTGATAGAAAAAAAGATGTATCCGATATGGACCTGCGTGCGCTTGTGGAACTTGATAAGTTTGATATTCCGAGTAAATACGAATTCGATACGTTTGTTATCAACAGCGGCAATAAGATGACGGCCACCGCCGTTGTTAAGATTATCCATAATGATGACATTCTCGAAGAAGCCGCAACGGGTGATGGTCCTGTGGATGCTGCATTTAACGCGATTGAGCGATGTGTGGGCATCAGCTTTAGCTTAGAAGACTATATCGTCCGTTCTGTTACGGGAGGCAAAGATGCCCAAGGAGAAGTGGTTGTCAAGCTTGATAAAGGCGGGAGACAGTTTAGAGGCAGGGGCCTGAGTACAGACATTGTTGAGGCGAGTGTGAAAGCGTATATTGACGCTATAAACAGATATTGTTATGAAATTGAAATGGAGGGTTGATGCATGGGTATGACGATAACACAGAAAATACTGGCGGATAAGGCAGAATTAAATGAGGTTCATGCCGGCCAGTATATTGAGGCGAACATCGATCTGGCGCTTGGGAACGATGTAACGGCGCCGGTTGCGATTAAAGAATTTAATAGGGCGGGCAAACAGAAGGTTTTTGATAAGGATAAAATTGCACTTGTTCCCGACCATTTTACCCCCAATAAAGATATTAAAGCGGCTGAGCAATGTAAGGTACTTCGGGATTTTGCAAAAAAACATCAGCTTACAAACTATTTTGAGGTTGGTGAGATGGGTATAGAGCATTGCCTAATACCCGAGCAGGGGCTGGCTGTGCCGGGAGACGCAATTGTCGGAGCGGATTCGCATACATGTACCTATGGTGCGCTTGGCGCGTTCGCTACCGGAGGGGGCAGCACCGACCTTGCAGCCATCATGGCGACAGGGAAATGCTGGTTTAAAGTTCCGTCGGCAATAAAATTTAATCTTTCCGGCAAACTGAAAAAATGGGTATCCGGCAAAGATGTGATACTGCATATTATCGGTCTTATTGGTGTGGATGGAGCGTTATACCAATCTATGGAGTTTGCAGGTGACGGTGTTTGGGCACTCTCTATCGATGATCGGTTTACGATATGCAATATGGCGGTCGAAGCAGGCGCAAAGAACGGTATATTTCCTGTGGACAAAAAAACAATTAAATATGTGAAAGCCCATTCCTCAAGGCCTTTTAAGGTTTATCAAGCGGATGAAGACGCAGAATATGAACGCATGGTCGATATTGATCTCTCTACTCTTCGGCCTACTGTTGCGTTTCCGCATCTTCCAGAGAATACACGAACAATTGACGATGTTGGCGACATTATGATCGACCAGGTTGTGATCGGTTCTTGCACGAACGGGCGCATAAGCGATCTGCGTGTTGCGGCGGATATATTGCGCGGGAAAAAAATAAAGAAAGGCATACGCACAATTGTTTTTCCCGGAACCCAGTCGATTTATCTTCAGGCGCTTAAGGAAGGCCTCGTAAAGGATTTTGTAGAAGCCGGAGCGGTCATTTCTACTCCGACCTGCGGTCCGTGTCTCGGCGGGCACATGGGTATTCTTGCCGCAGGGGAAAGGGCCGTATCCACAACAAATAGGAACTTTGTGGGCAGGATGGGGCATTCTGAATCGGAAGTTTATCTGGCAAGCCCTGCAGTGGCAGCGGCATCCGCATTGACCGGAAAGATAACAAATCCGGAGAATATATAGAGAGGTTTAGTATATGAGCAAAGTATATAAATATGGAAATAATGTGGATACGGATGTAATCATACCGGCGAGGTATTTAAACACCACGGATACAAAAGAACTTGCCACTCATTGCATGGAGGATATTGATAAAAGCTTTATCAAAACGGTAGCCAAGGGGGATATTATCGTCGCAGAGAACAATTTTGGGTGCGGTTCTTCTAGAGAACATGCTCCGATTGCAATCAAAGCGGCTGGAATACATTGTGTTATAGCAAACTCATTTGCGAGGATTTTTTTCAGGAATGCCATCAACATAGGCCTGCCGATACTCGAATGTAAAGAAGCGGTCAAAAACACAGACAGCGGTGACGAACTCGAAGTCGATTTAAACAGCGGCACAATTCGCAATGTGACAAAAGGCTTGGTATTTCATGCAGAGCCTTTTCCTGCGTTTATGCGTAAAATTATCGATGCAAACGGACTAATCGGTTACATCTCGTAAACAAAATAAAATCAAGGCAAAATCTTTAAAAAGCGTATACCATTGTTATCATAGTGATATACGCTTTTTTAGTTTTCAGCGCCACTTCATTTGCTCCATAATATTGTTTTCTATCGCGGTATCATTTGTGATTTAACCTAAATTAATTTATTAAGGAATTAAATATTATATATTTTATGGTGGATTAGTATTAATATTATTTAGCAACTTCCTTTATGATCCCTGTTATAAATATATATGATTGTACATATATTTAACTATGAACGATAAGATAAATATTGATTGGAAAGAAGCTTTAAAAAAATATCTGCCTGACCGCATATTTACTGCACTTGCCGGAATTAACGATGACATGGCGTCGCGTATCGAGGAGATCCGACTAAGGGCATCTAAGCCATTGATGGTTTATTCATGTGAAAAAGGGTTTTATGTCCGGTCGGATGGCTCGCTGTCTGTAAACGGTATGATTTTAGCACAAACCGAGTTAGAACAGACTTTTAGCGCCATCACCGGAAAATCTGCGTATGCTTATGAGGATGAGATAAGACAAGGATTTTTGACGCTAAGCAGCGGGATACGGGCAGGCATTGCAGGAACTGCTATGCTATCAGACGGGGTAATCCGGACATATAAGAGTATAAGCGGTATAAACTTTCGCATACCGAGAGAAACCTCCGGAATATCAAAAACACTGCTACCATATATATCAAAAGACCGGCGACTTGTGAATACGCTGATCATATCTGCGCCCAAACTTGGCAAAACAACGCTTGCCCGTGATATCGCCCGGAGTGCAGGAAGCGGAATAGGTTTGATTTCTTGCAAGGTGTCGCTGATAGACGAGAGGCAAGAACTTGCGGCAAGTGTTTACGGTCAGCCGTTGTTTGATGTTGGCAATGAAACAGACGTCATATCGGGGGTCGCTAAGCATACGGGCGTGTTTATGGCATTAAGATCACTATCACCAGAGATTATCGTGACAGACGAGATTGGAAAAAGTGCTGATCTCGAGGCTTTAAGGGAGGTCGCAAACGGAGGTGTCATCATGGTAGCTACCGCACACGCGCCCAATCTTGAGAGCCTGCTAAACAGGCTTTTTTTCAAAAAAATATTCGAGGAACGGCTTTTTGATGCTTATGTGGTACTCTCTGCAGTACTTGGGAGAATTACGATTGCGCAGATACACGATTGTCTTGGACAAGAATTACTGCAGGAACCCTTTTTATTAACGGTATCGGAGGCAATATGAAACTGATTTTTTGTTTAATAATCGTAGTGCTAAGCGGATATATCGGCAGACTGCTTTCAAAGAGAGTGGTGCAAAGAATGGACTTTTTTAGAGAATACCAGTCTGCCATCATATATTTAACAGATAGAGTTGTTGGTATGAACCTCGAGCTCTTCAAGGCACTTAATACATCAGAAGAAAAAATAATTTACGTATTTTTCGAGGATTGTTCAAATATGCTAAGAAATATGCCACAAACAAGCTTTACTAGCATATGGAAAAAGAGCTTTGAAAAGAATTCTACAGATTATACCTTCCTTAACAGAGATGATATTAGAATTGTACTAAATGGCGGAGAGGCGATAGAAGCTCTGTGCAGGAATCCAACAGAAAAACAAGCTGAAACGTATACCAAACGGCTTGCAGCATATATTGCTGAAATGGAAGCCGACATGCGAAAAAAATGCAAACTATATAACACGAGCGGCATACTGGCAGGCTTATTCATTGCGTTGCTGGTGATATAGAGGAGGGATTCATATTGAACATCGACCTGATTTTTAAAATTGCCGGTATTGGTATATTGATTGCAATATTATATCAGCTTCTTGTCCGGGCCGGACGGGAAGATATTGCGACAATGACAGCAATTGCCGGTCTTATCATCGTGCTGCTGATGGTTGTCGATCTGGTCGGCAATCTGTTTGAGAGCGTCAGGCGCATTTTCGGTTTGTATTAAAAATGGAGATTGTCAATATTGCATTGATCGGTATTGTTGCGGGTGTACTGGTCGTTGTGATAAAACAAAAACAGCCGGAACTGGGTATGCAGGTAAGCCTGGCTGCCGGACTCATCATTTTTATCTATGTTCTCGATTATCTGGTTACGGCGGTAGATTATATACAAGATATTGTGGCTAGGTATGAAATTCCGTATGAGAGCATAATGATTGTGCTTAAGATTATCGGCATCGCGTATATCTGTGAATTTGCGGTGCAGATACTAAAGGATATGAAAGAGACTGCAATTGCTTCAAAGGTAGAGCTTGCGGGAAGAGTGTTCATTATTGTACTATCGCTTCCTATCATCACCTCGTTTATGAATATGGTATTAGGACTGTTAGGGTAAACATATGAAAAAAATATTGATGATTATGGTTGTTATTATTATATTTATTCCTCACACCGTATTTGCCGATAATGATAAAGAGATTGACGAAGCTCTTGAAGAAGAAATTACGAATAATATCGAGCGTGCGCTTTACTCTGCAGACCTGCATAAAATCGAATCATATTATAATGAATATGCCGAGACTCTAAAACACGTTACGAAAGGGACTGATTTTAAGAGCTTTGTGACGAAGATTGCAAAAGGGGGCGCCAATTTTAGCCTGTCCGACGTGTACGCGCTGGTGGTCGATTCCATGTTCGGAGGCGTCAAACAGAGCATACCCGCCATAATACAAATCATTGTGATTGCATTGCTATTCAGTATCATCACGCATTTTAAGCCGTCTTTTGGCGAATCGGGCGTATCCAAAGCCGCACAGACAGCTCAGTATGTAATCATTGGAACAATCACAATTAGCATACTCGTAACGGCGTTTTCAACCGGAACAAACGCAATTGCCCGGATGACGGCATTTACCGAGGAGTTTTTCCCACTGCTGATTACACTGCTGACCGCGCTAGGCGGTATTACATCGGCGGCGCTTTTAAGTCCGGCCACTATCTTTTTGACAACCGGAATATCCATTTTCTTTAATAAATTCATCTTACCGCTAATTATCGTATTGACTGTATTTACGCTTGTCAATAATTTTTCCGCCAGCGTAAAGCTCAATGGATTCTGCGCACTTATCAAAAGCATCATCAAGTGGGCCATAGGCATTAGTTTCACTATATTTCTCGGTATTATCACGATACAGGGGCTTATGGGGTCTACTTTTGATGGCATATCAATAAAAACAGCAAAGTTTACAATTGACAAGATGGTTCCAATCATTGGGCATATGTTCTCGGATACGGTGGATGTGCTTATTGCCTGCACGCTGCTGATCAAAAACGCGATAGGGATAGCCGGAATCATCATCATTGCGGGTATCATTATAACACCAGTGTTTAGCATACTCGCCCATTATTTTTTATTTAAACTCACAGGTGCGGTACTCGAGCCAATTGCTGGAGACAGCATAGGCAAATTTGCAGCCGGTGCGGCGGATGTTTTGCTGCTGTTGTTTGTCGCAGTGCTTGCTGCGGCAGCCATGTTTTTTATAACTGTTGCGGTTATCATTGGTGCGGGAAATACAAATATCATGTTGAGGTAGCGTTATGCAAGGATTTTTCTCTTCATGGGCAGTTGCGGCCACCGTCGCCATACTTTTTAGCACTATTATCGGTGCGGTTCTGCCTGAAACCAGCATCAAGAAATATGTGACAGTGGTACTTGGTATCATTGTGACTCTCATTTTGCTCTCCCCATTGTTTCAATTATTTAAAAATGCCGATTTAGAGCAAGAATTCGATAATGCACTCAATAGTATGAAACAGAGCAGCGAGTACGAATATGATAGCTCCTTATACAGAGATTACATTTTCAAGGTATATATGGGAGATGAATAAAATAAATATGAATAGTGAAAAGGCTTGGCGAGGTATGAGATATGGAAGAACTGAGAGCAAAAAACAAGGAAACTCCAGTACAGTACAAAAGTGAAGAGCAAGATAAAAAAGAGAGGCTAAAAAAAGGCGGTCTCATAGCGTCATTTGTCAAGCTTGATATTAAAAAAAAGATACAATATGTTGCGATATTGCTGCTGATCATTGTCATACTGACTATCTATTTTTCTTCTTTTAAAAGCAATCGAGACGAAACGACGTCGGCTGTAGAGCCGGAGGCAAAAATAGCTTTTGGCAAGAGCGTTGAGACAAGGCTAAAGGAAACGCTATCGAGAATTGAGGGTGCGGGCAGAGTGGAAGTCATGATCACATACGAATCAAGCTCGGAAATTGTTCCGGCCCTTAGCGTGGACACACAGAACTCAACGACAACAAATACGAATGAGAACGGCACCAGCATGACAAGCTCAGAAAATACGCAAAGTGAAATTGTAACTATCAATGGGAGCAGCGGGAGCAGCGCACTGGTTCTTCGGGAAGACAGCCCGGAGGTCAAAGGTGTATTGGTGATTGCCGAAGGCGCAAACGATATCGGCGTAAAGCTCAATTTACTTAGAGCAGTTCAGACCGTATTAAACGTTAGCCCCGACAGGGTTGACGTTTATAAAATGAATAATGAATAAGGGAAGTGGAATAATGAAAAATAGGAGAACAAGAAAGTATTTGCTGCTTGCAGGTCTAATTGTTGTTTTGGTTGCTGTCGGCTACATCAATTTTGCGCTCGGCAATGACACGGGCCCTAAGGATATGGCAGTAAAAGACACAGGCTCGGAAAAAATAGAGGGCGCTTTGCAGGCCGATGATCTCGCTGTTATGTCAACGGAAAACTATTTTAAAGATTATAAGGCGAAACGGGCAAATATGAGAGATACGGAAATTGCTTATCTTGACAGCATCATCTCCAACGAGAAGAGTGATACGGAAACTTTAAAAGACGCACAGAATAAAAAGATCGAAATCGTCAGCGCGATGGAATCCGAACTGAAAATTGAAGGACTTCTTATTTCAAGCGGGTTCCCCGATGCGATCGTGACCGTACAGCAAGGTTCGGTTAATGCTGTTATCAATGCTGCCGAGATCTCAAAAGAACAAGCAGCAAAAATACTTGAAATTGTCAGAGAAGAGACAGATGAGCCGGCTCAAAATATCAAGATTATATTGCAAGAGTAAATGATTTAATTGTATGCGTCATGTTTAAGTATTTACAGCAGAATTGATTGTAATTAGCTGCCTTATCTGTTATAATTGAGGACGAATTAAGAAGAGGTGAGATGTTTGAGCAATGATATGAATACTAGAGAAGAACAGAATGGCAGCATATCTTTTGCCAACGACGTAGTTGCGACGATTGCAGGCTTGGCAACAGTCGAGATTGAAGGCGTAGCTGGTATGAGCGGCGGCTTTTCAGGAGGGCTTGCAGAGCTTCTTGGCAGAAAGAATTTAACCAAGGGTGTCAAGGTAGAAGTCGGAAAGGAAGAATGTGCAGTCGACTTGTTTATTATTGTGGAATATGGCTGTGATATTCCTGCGATGTGCCAAAAAATACAGGCCAATGTCGGAAAGGCCGTTGAGACGATGACAGGATTGCGCGTGGTTGAAACAAACCTGCATATTCAAGGGGTGCGTGTAAGCAAAGAATCAGCAGAAGAAACAAAGCGTGTTCATTAGCTGCGAATGATATACGGGGGATAAGATGAAATGCGTATTTTTATGAGATTTTTGTTAACGATATATATATTGTTTGTCCTTTTTATAGCAGGTGTTACGCTTGCTTGTACGTGGGGGCTCATTGAATATGTACATCCTCAATACTGGATGTCGTTGCTCTATGACAATAGTACCGTCCGGATTATTATATCGATCATTGGCGTTGCTGTTATCGTTTTAAGCATCGCCCTGATGTTTTCAGGAATCCGCAAACGCGGACCAAAAAGCGCTTTGATAAAGTCAACTTTAGGCGGCACAATTTCGATTTCCGTTAGTGCGATTGAGGAAATGGCGATGCGCCATGTTGCTGCGCACGAATCTATTCGCAGCGTCAAGGTGACCTCAAACGTAAAAGACTCAAAGATCAACATATCTGCAAAGCTGGCGGTTGCCGAAGGGTCGAATATCCCTGATATTTTGCTTTCATTGCAGACAAGCCTCAAAGAACATATCGAGCTGCTTGCCGGCATACAGGTTAATAAAATCACTCTGCTTGTCGAAAAGACTTCGCAGGTTGTAAAGGCGCGTGTAGAATAGTGTCTGAAAACAAGAACGATATGATAAATTTTATAAAGACGCACAAAGGCGTTATTCGTGGTATGACCATCGGATTGATCGTCGGCGTGCTTATTTTATGTATCGGTTTTTTCAGGACGCTGTTTTTAGCCATTTGTGTGGGTATCGGTGCGTTTTTCGGTTCCGATAATAAATTTAAAAAGAAGCTCTATCAAATATTGGACAAGATATTGCCTAATATTTTTAAATAGACTCGCAACGGAGGTTAATTTGAGCAGAAGATCGGCAAGAGATACTGCTTTTCGGTTGTTTTACGAATATTCCATCAATGGTGAGTTCAATCCGGCGACAATGGATGTTATGCGGGATTGTTTTAATAAAGGCATGAATGAAAACGCATGGCAATATGTGACGCGTATCGTCGAAAAATACAAAAACAATAGCCAAAGAATTGACGATTTGATACAAAACAATGCAAAAGCATGGAATATCAGCCGTATGTCAAAGGTAGATCTGGCTATCTTGAGGCTGGGTGTCTGTGAGATCGAATACTATGAAGACATACACACGCGAATTACGATCAATGAGTGTATAGAGCTTGCTAAAAAGTATTCTTCTGATAAGTCTTCAAGGTTCATCAACGGTGTGCTCGCAGGTGTTGTCAGCATGGTTAAAGGAAAAAACAATGGGAAATGACGCGGTTTTTTTAGCGTTTGATACCAGCTGTTATACCACCTCTATTGCTGCCGTTTCAAATGGTAATGTTTTGTACGATAAAAGGTTAATGCTCGCAGTTAAAAAGGGAAACCGAGGCATGCGTCAATCCGAAGCTGTCTTTCATCATCTGAAGAACTTAAGGCAGCTTTTTTTAGGTTATTCCAATAAAGGCAATAATATTAAAGGAATAGGGTTTAGCGCGAAGCCATGCCCGAGGGAAGGCTCGTATATGCCGGTATTCTGTGTGGGAGAATCCTATGGGATTGCATGCGCTTCTTTGCTTGGTGCTAAAACGCATGCACTAACTCATCAGCACGGTCATATCTACAGCGCTTTTTTTGGCAACCCGTTCACTGATGATGATTATTGCGTTTTTCATGTTTCCGGAGGCACGCTTGATATACTGCACGTCCGGATAACAGGCGGCATCGTTGCAGATATCAAATCCGCTGGCGGCACACTCGATATCACATGCGGGCAGCTTATAGACAGGATCGGCGTAGCGGCAGGACTTGGTTTTCCTTCGGGGAACGAGATGGAGCGCATGTACATCGGAAACGGAGCGGCTCTTGCCGTCAATGTGCTTGGTCTTAATGCGAATTTGTCTGGGGCGGAAACGCAGGCGATAAGGCTACTTCAAGACGGACGTTCTGCGGCGTATGTTTGCAGCGGCGTTATAGATTGTGTGGCACGAACGCTGACGCAGCTTATTAAGAATGCGGCAAAAATAACGGGCCTTGAAAAGTTTATTTTTACAGGCGGCGTAATTTGTAATAATATAATAAGGGAAAAGCTTAATAAGGCCTGTCAGGCAGGAGGTTTTCAGTGCATATTGGCACAAAAAGCATATTGCAGCGATAATGCCTGCGGTCTTGCGTTGGCGGCAGGAATCATAGATGGTAAAGGAGAGCGATCTTGAATATTATTGACGGAAAAAAGATATCAGCAACAATTAGGGAAGACCTGAAAAAACGAGTAACAGAACTCAAGCAAAAGGGCATTGTTCCGGGGCTATCTGTAATTTTGGTTGGTGACGACCCCGCGTCTGCGGTTTATGTCAGGAACAAAGAACGCGCGTGTCAGGAGATTGGCATATATTCGGTCGTGCATCGGCTAAGCGCTGAGACCACTGAAGAGCAGCTCATTTCGCTTGTCCAAAGCCTAAATAGCGATCGAGCGCTGCACGGAATACTTGTACAGCTGCCTTTGCCTTCCCACCTCAATGAGATGGCGATACTCAGAGCTGTAAATCCGGATAAGGACGTGGACGGACTGCATGTCGTAACAGCCGGCCGGTTGTTTGTTGGTGAAAAGGGGTTCATTCCCTGTACGCCCAAAGGCATTATCCGGCTGATCAAAAGCACGGGATGTGACATTTGCGGGAAGCATGCCGTTGTTGTCGGCAGGAGCAATATGGTCGGAAAACCCGCTGCGTTGTTAATGCTTTCCGAAAACGCAACAGTCACAATGTGCCATTCACGGACAAAAGATCTGGCAAAAGTATGCGCTGGTGCCGATATATTGATAGCCGCTGTTGGTAAACCAGGTATGATTACCGGAGAATACATCAAACCAGGCGCGGTGGTGATTGACGTTGGGACGACAAAAGTGGACGGAACGCTTAAAGGCGATGTCTTGTTTGACGAAGCCATACAAAAGGCCGGCTTTATCACGCCTGTGCCGGGCGGCGTCGGGCCAATGACGATTACGATGCTGCTTGAAAACACGATAGAGGCGGCGAATCTTTATGGCTGAAATGATATTCAGCGTATCCCAGATCAATGAATATTTAAGCAGGAAGCTTTTTAGAGATCCGTTCTTGAATTCAGTAACCATTGTGGGAGAAGTGACCAACTTGAGCATGTCATCAATAGGACATGCTTTCTTTTCGCTGAAGGACGAAGACAGTATTTTAAATTGTATTGTTTACGATTTTTTAAGTAGTGAAGTCAAAGACCTGATTTTGGATGGAGTATTGCTCAAAGTATCGGGTCGGATCGTGTTTTACAAAAAAAGTGGGATGTTTCAGCTAGCCGTCGATAAAGCCAGCCTTCAGGGCGTAGGTGATTTGTTTGCGCGTTTTGAACAAACGAAGAAAAGGCTCTATGAAGAAGGGCTTTTTGATCGGGCACACAAAAAAGCGATGCCGGAATTCCCAACGCGGTTGGGTATCGTGACATCTGCGGCCGGTGCGGTGATGCATGATATTATTGTTGTTGCCACACGCCGGTTTGACGGTATTTGCATCATGGTGTATCCCGTTCAAGTGCAGGGGCAAGATGCTCCGCGCCAGATATGTGAGGGAATCAGGCATTTTAATGAGGCGAAAAACGTTGATGTAATCATCGTCGCAAGAGGAGGCGGTTCTTTTGAAGACCTGTTTGCGTTTAATGAGGAATGTGTCGCGAGGGCAGTTTTTGAATCGGATATCCCGGTCGTATCTGCAGTAGGGCACGAAACGGATTATTCACTATGCGATTTTGCGGCGGACCTAAGGGCACCGACACCTTCGGCTGCGGCAGAACTTGTTGTGGGCGATAAAAGCGCGCTTGTAGGATATTTGAAAGAATATAAAAAAGGGATTCTTAGCGACCTCCAAGCCATTATTCGGCAATACGAGAGGCAAACCGACGTTCTTATAGGTATCATCAAATCATATTCTTTTGAATTAAAACTGAATCAGATACGTGACAAAATTATCTCGGATTACGGTATTATAAAACAAAGCATTTCGGTTATGCTTGAAAAGCGTTTGCTTATGCTTGAAAAATATCGCGGCAGTCTTGAAAGCCTCAACCCTCGGAATATACTCAAAAGAGGATATGCAATCGTCTATGACGAAAACAATAACGTGGTAGCATCAAAAAACAATGCCGTAGCTAACATGGGTATAGAATTTATCGATGGGCGCGTTGCAGTGACTAGAGTTGGTAGAAAGGGTTAATGACGTGGGAGAATTTGAAAAAGACATGCAAAAGCTTGAAGAGATATCGCTCATGCTTCAGGCCGGAGACCAGGGCATTGAAAAAAGCATGGAGCTGTATGCTGATGGTATAAAGCTGGCCAATGTGCTTATCAGCAAGCTTGAAAAATTTAGGTCAAAAATAGAAATACTCGAAACTGAGGTAAAAGACAGTGAATAAGACGGACGATCTCCTAAAAAGAGTAAGTACAACCGTTAATTTTAGGCTGCTGGAATTGATGGATGCCATGTGTGACCCGGGTATATTAAAAGATGCGATGAGCTATAGCTTAATGGCCGGCGGCAAACGGCTGAGGCCGGCGCTTTGTCTCTGGTCGGCGGGTATCTTTGGAGATGAAAGCCTTGCTCTAGATATTGCCTGCGCGATCGAGATGATTCATACGTATTCGCTGATTCATGATGACCTGCCGGCAATGGACAACGACGATATACGGCGCGGCAAGCCGACAAATCATGTGGTATTTGGAGAGGCGTATGCGATTCTAGCGGGCGACGGTCTTTTAAACTGCGCATTCGAGATAATGCTAAGATGTGCCAAAAATAATCGTGATAGCCGGCTTGATTATATAAAAGCCATGGATTTGATCGCGGGCGCGGCGGGCGTTAAGGGCATGATAGCCGGACAGGTCGGAGATATCGCGTTTGAGGGCAAAGATCAGAATCAGCAAGTTCTAGAATATATTCACGAACGAAAAACTGCTGTGATGATTAAGGCCTCAGTGATGTCCGGAGCGGCTTTATTTAATGCAAGTGAACTGGAGATGGCTGCGCTGGAAACATACGGTGGGTGCATTGGCCTTGTATTTCAGATCATTGATGATATTCTCGACCAGATTGGAGATCCACAAAAAATAGGCAAAACGCCGGGCAAAGACATAGGCGCAAATAAGCAGACGTTTGTGCGCGTATATGGCATCGATCGATCAAAGCAGATTGCACGGCAGAAAACGGATATGGCAATTCAAGCGCTTGCATGTTTTGGAGATAAAGCGCAGAGTTTAAGAGCACTTGCAGAGTATCTGCTAAACAGAGAGGCGTAGGTAACCATTAACAATTCATTTTGTAAAAGAGAGACAAAAGGTTTTTCTTTTTCTTTTTTTAATTCTTACAGTAAAAAATGAT
>JBMNOU010000037.1:0-19788 GCA_050943215.1 Christensenellales bacterium
AAAACGCAAGTTCGTTTGGCTTGAGTTGACCGGATGTTCCGGAAACATCATATCTTTGCTCGACGGAAATAATCCGGATTTCAAATACCTCGCATCCCAAATGGTTCAGTTCGTTTATGATAACAGCCTGATCGTCAAGCAAGGGCAAAAAGCGATGGAGCAGCTTTTCAGCGTCATTGGTTCTGACTTTATTCTTGCCGTTGAAGGAGCTGTTGCCACCAAAGACAATGGGATTTATAACATCATAGGTAAATATCAAGGGCAGCCGGTAACGGCGTATGAAGCAATAAAAAGGCTTGGTGAAAAAGCTTCCCATGTCATCGCCGTGGGAGCGTGCGCCTCCGACGGCGGCGTATCAGCGGCCAGACCCAATCCGGCCGAATGCGTCAGTGTGCAGTCAGTTCTACGGCGAAAGGTCATTAAACTTACCGGATGCCCGTGCAATCCCGACTGGTTTCTGGGCACGCTCGCACATATTTTGCTGTTCGGCGAGCCGGAGCTGGACGCAACGGGCCGTCCGACTTTGTTTTATGGCATCACTATCCACGACAGGTGCCCGAGGCGTTCATATTTTGATAAAGGTATTTTCGCGGAAAAGCTGGGGGACTCAACTTGCATGTTTAAGCTCGGCTGCCGCGGGCCAGTCACGCGGACAGACTGCCCAATCAGAAGATGGAACGAACGCGTCAACTGGCCGATCGGAGACAATACGCCGTGTATCGGCTGCGCTCAGTTTGGATTTCCAGATAAAATGGAGCCATTTATCAGCTTTAATACAACAAGGGGAGAGGGGAATCCATGAAAAAGGTTGTAATAAATCCGGTCACGCGCATCAGCGGGTTCATGGAGATCGAAACATATATAGAAAACAAGGTTGTGGTGGATGTCAAAACAGAAGGCCTGCTATTCCGCGGCTTTGAATTGATGCTCAAAGGCAGGCCGCCCATGGATGCAGTGTATTTTACAGAAAGAATATGCGGCATATGCTCGACGGCGCATTCGGTGGCGTCCTCCCTTGCTTTGGAACAGGCTTTTGGTATCATTCCTTCCGAGCAGGGACATTACCTGCGGGATATTATACACGGCTGCGAGTTTCTGCAAAACCATATTCGACATTTTTACCAATACACCGTTCCTGACTTTATTCGTCTTCCCGGCTATTCGCCGCTGTTTGAGCCAAACGGCAGGGACTTTAGGCTCCCCAAAGAAAAAAATGATCTGGTCGCGCAGCACTATTTTGATTCACTTGCGCTCAGCCGGAACGCGCATAAGATGCTCGCTATACTGGGCGGGAAGGTGCCGCACAATCACGGCGTTTTCATCGGCGGCGTTACGGCGCAGGCAACTGTCGATAAAATAATGGCCATAAAATCTATACTGTATGATATCAGCGGATTCATCGACGCCTGCATGATTCCGGATGCGTACATGATAGCACAGTACTACAGCGATTACTATCAAATCGGCGGAGGTTACGGATACCTGCTTTCCTTCGGTTGCTTCAATGGCTATCAGCAGTTGGGCACGCTGTATGTCGATCCGCTTGTCTATATCAACGGGAAGATTACCCCCTTTCATCCTGAAGGCATTACGGAGAACACACAATACTCCTATTACGCGGATACGCCGGGGACTTACCGCCCCTTTGATACTGTGCCGCCCGATGAACCGGAAAAGAGTACAGCATACTCCTGGATAAAAGCGCCGAGATACTATGGTTACCCTTGTGAGGTGGGGCCTCTGGCCCGGCTATGGCTGACGGGTGAGTACCGGCACGGTATTTCCACGATGGACAGAACGATTGCAAGGGTGCTCGAGGCGAAGAAAATCGCGGGGATTATTGGAACACTTTTAAATCATTTGATACCCGGTGTTTCCACGCAGGCGCAGTATGAAGTGCCGCAAAAAGCCATGGGTGCAGGCCTAGTCGACACCACACGCGGCGCTCTCGGGCACTGGCTTGAAATAGATAATCAGGTCATATCGCTGTACCAGATCATCACGCCATCGGCTTGGAACCTCTCAACCCAGACGGCAAACATTAAAGGAACAGGCGAAAAGGCGCTGATGGGAACCTATATCGAAGATGAAGAGAACCCGGTTGAGCTGGGAAGGATCATCCGGTCTTTTGATCCGTGCGTGTCCTGTGCAACGCATGTATATATGCCTGGTTAAGAGGTAAAAACGTTCAAGGTGGTTCCATGAAAAGCATAGCTGTCATTGCCATCGGCAGTCGGATTATGAAAGATGATGGTATCGGCGTGTGGGTGGCTGAGGCTATTGAAAGCACTCTGAACAAAAAAAACATAGATGTAATAATTGCGGAAACTGACTTCGAATTTGGTATTTATGCCGCCAAAGTTTATGACTATATGTTTGTGCTGGACGCAATGGTAACCGGCAATATGTCCGGTAAAATCACGGTATTTGCGCTTTCCGATGCCAAGGTTCAAAAAAGATACGCATCTCAGCACGACATGAGTTTGATTGATATGCTGGTTCGTGATGTTAACCCGCCGGGGAGTCTGATAGGTATCGAAGCAGATGAGGTGGATTTTGGATTCGGATTGAGTCATACGCTGCAGGAAAAATTTGAAAAGATTTGCGGCGATGTACTGGCAGAGATTTTAAAGATCAAGGAGGGTTTAACTGATGCATGACAGCTTGTTATTTGAAAAGACGTATCAGACGGTGCGTGAACAGTGCGAGAGCCATTCCATAAAAAAAGTAAATGAAATCAAGATGGCTGTGAGTATGGATAGCCACATAGACGGCCCGCATATGCTGAGTCACTTCATAGAGCGCGATAATACCCTGTTCGGCGAATGGACAAACGTCATTGTTAAAAAGCGCGATATAGAAAAACTGATCGCAGTCGTTGAAAGTATCGGCGGAGAAAAGGATGAATGACTAAGATACGGCGCTATATCGAAATTACAGGCATTATTCAGGGGGTTGGCTTTCGGCCCTTTATTTATCGTACCGCCATGAAACACATGCTAAACGGTTATGTCAAAAACGACGGGGCTATGGTTATCATTGATATTGAGGGCAATAAAGATCGTATAGACGCGTTTATTAAGGATGTACGCCGGAATGCACCGGATATTGCGTTGATAGAAAGCATTCATACCCGGCAGATGCCTTTAGCGGGATACAAGGTTTTTTGCATTGAGAAAAGCGGACACAGTATAAAAACAAAAACCTTTATATCGCCGGATATCGCCATTTGCGAGGGGTGTATTCAGGAGCTTGCCGACAATAACGCACGAAAATATCAATATCCATTCACCAATTGCACAGCATGCGGACCGAGATATTCAATTCTTAAAGCATTGCCCTACGACCGTGAGAATATGACGATGTCCGTTTTTGATATATGTGAAAGCTGCGGCAGCGAATATTCGCAGGAAAAAGATAGAAGGTTTCACGCGCAAACGAACTGCTGCCCGTACTGCGGTCCTGTCGTGACGCTTCTTAATACAAATCATGAGGATATCGGCGGTAACAAACCAATCATTAAAGCGGTTAGCCTATTGATGAAAGGAAATATCATTGCCATTAAAGGAATCGGCGGATACCACCTCTGCTGCGACGCACAAAACATCGAAGCAGTCCGCCTTTTACGCAGAAGGAAAAACAGGCCGGACAGGCCGCTCGCTGTGATGGCAAGGGATATCCCTGCCGTGAATAAAGTGTGTGAAGTATCTGCGGCGGAAGAAGCAATATTAACTGGTACGAGACGGCCCATCATCCTGCTGAAAAAGAGAACCATAGCCCCATTACCTGATGAAATCGCTCCGGCACAAAAGACGCTCGGAATCATGCTTCCGTATACGCCGCTGCATTATCTGCTCTTTCAGGATGGATTTGAATACCTAGTGATGACCAGCGGCAACGTGAGCGGCATGCCGATATGTTACCGGGACCGCGACGCTTTTTGCGAGCTGCGAGGGATCGCGGACTATTTTCTCATTCACAACCGGAATATACATGTTCCGGTGGACGATTCCGTTGTCAGGATTGTGAACGGAAAAGAAATGATCAGCCGGTGCGGGCGCGGATATGCTCCTGCCACATTCCCCCTGAAAACCAATCAAAGCATTATTGCACTTGGAGCTGAACAAAAATCGTCGGTCACGTTGGTGCAAAACGGATACGGCACATTGAGCCAGTACCTGGGCGAGCTGAAGACATACGAAGCACTGTCGGAGTATGAACACGTAATCGGTCATTTGAAGGCCTTGCTGAATATCAGCCAAACCGCTGTTGTACATGATCTCAATTCCGATTACCTTTCTTTTCAGTACGCGCAGCGGCAGACGGAAAATCAAATCGCTGTCCAGCATCATCACGCGCATATGGCGTCCTGTATCGCTGAGCATGGCTTAGATCATGACGTGATCGGTGTCATATATGACGGCACAGGGCTGGGTACGGACGGAGCAGTTTGGGGCGGAGAGTTCTTTGTCGGCAATACAAAGGAGTATACGAGAGCGGCGCATTGGAAATATGTAACGCTGCAGGGCGGAGACCTCATAGTGAAGCATCCGTGGCGGTGCGCCGTCTGTTATCTCAATTCGGCAAATTTAAACACATACGAGGTTCTCAACAACATAGATGAAAACAAGATAACAGTCGTGAACAACGCTCTCAAAGAGGGAATTATGTGCTGCCAATCGTCAAGCATGGGGAGGCTTTTCGACGCGGTCGCCGCAATAGTAGGCTTAAGGGATGAAATCACATATAATGCTCAGGCAGCTATCGAACTGGAGGCTGTTGCTGAACCGATGGTGACGGGTTGCTACGGTTATTACATAGAGGCTAATACGGAACAACTCGTTATTGGCTATGGCGGTATCATCCGGGGGATTGTAGAAGACGTAAGCTTTGGTTTTGAACCAGGCCGGCTATCCGCAAAGTTCCACAACACAGTGATTGCCGCAACAGCTGGTGCGTATGCAGGATAAGGGATAGAACCGGTATCAATGACGCCGTATTGAGCGGCGGCGCGTTTGAGAACCAATATATCTTACTGGGGTTAATACGTGAACTCTCCGCGAAAGGATTTAGGGTATACCATAACCAGCGCGTACCCATCAACGACGGCGGAGTGGCATTGGGCCAGGCGGCGGTTGCCGCAGCAATTTTGGAGGATAAGTCAGATGTGTCTTGCGGTTCCTGCGAGAGTCATGACAATCGACAATCAGCATGCACAGGTTGATACGATGGGTTTTTGTCATCGTGTCAACATTCAGTTGATAGAAGATGTTATGCCGGGCGATTATGTGCTCGTCCATGCCGGATTTGCCATACAAAAGATCGATACGGAGCATTATAACGAACTGGAGAACATCGTAAAGATATGGGAGTAAAGACAGCTGATGCAGCGCAAAAACTGATTTGAACGGATAAACCTGTTTGAAGGTCATGCGCGCATCATGGAGATCTGCGGGACCCACACGCATCAAATCGTTCATTACGGTATCCGGTCGCTGCTTCCCGAAGGGATACGGCTTGCTTCCGGTCCCGGTTGTCCGGTTTGCGTCACGGAGGCAGGCTACATTGATGCGGCAATTGCAATGCTCGATGACACCAAAGTCACGCTCGTGACATTTGGCGACCTAATGAGAATTCCCGGAAGCAGTTCAAGTCTTCAGGAACAAAAAGCCTTGGGCAGAGATATCGTTGTGGTTTACTCGCCTGAGGATGTTTTTCGTATAGCGGCAAATAATCCTGATAATCAGATTGTATTTTTGGCAGTTGGGTTTGAAACAACCGCTCCGCTGTTTGCCGCACTGGTAAAGCAGGCAGATATGATGCGCGTTAGAAATCTGTATTTTTTGACAGCGCTAAAACGAATGGAGCCCGTATTGCACCATATGTTTGGGACGCTTGGACTTAAGATTGACGGACTTATTTGTCCTGGCCATGTCGCCGTAATAACCGGTACAACGCCTTTTCAGACAATCAGCGATGCTTATAGCGTTCCTGCGACGGTTTGCGGCTTTGAAGCACCGGATATATTAGCAGGCATATACGAATTGATTGAACAAATAAGCGAAGAGAAAGCTGTTCGGGCTGTGAACCTCTATAAGAGGTGCGTCACGGATGAAGGGAACATTGCGGCGAAAAGCCTTATTCACGACGTGTTTACCCCTGCAGATGTGAACTGGCGCGGGATTGGTATGGTCTCAAATTCAGCTTATGTGATGGGCGAGCGGTATAAACAATTTGACGCCTTAGAGCATTTCGGAATATCCGTACCTGATACCGACAGACATCACAAATGCCTGTGCGGCGACATACTGCTTGGGAAAGAGGAACCAGGCTGCTGTCCGGCCTTTGGAGGAACATGCACGCCTGAGCATCCTGTCGGCCCCTGCATGGTGTCATCAGAGGGCGCTTGTGCTGCATGGTATAAAGAGACGGGAGGAGACCGATGTCTGACAGAATTCAGTTAAGCCATGGCGACGGAGGGAAAAAGACAGCGGCACTCATCAAGGAAGTATTCTATAAACACTTCGGAAATGAGCTGCTTCAACACAGCCGGGATGCGGCTGTGTTTCCTATGGAACAGGGAAGGCTGGCTTTTACTACGGATAGTTTTGTGGTGCAGCCTCTTTTCTTTTCGGGTGGTGATGTTGGCAAGCTCGCGGTCTGCGGAACAGTCAACGATCTTGTCACTGCCGGAGCAAAACCTTTGTATCTCAGCGCCGCATTCGTCATAGAGGAAGGTTTTGAAATTGAATGGCTTGAAAGAATAGCGCAGTCTATGGGCGATGTATGCAGGCAGGTTGGCGCAAAGATTGTGACGGGCGACACGAAGGTTGTGGAGAAAGGATGCGCAGATGGGTTGTACATCAACACAACGGGTATCGGGGTAGTCATAGAATCATACGAGTCCCGAAGCTTGTCTGAGGGAGACGAAATCATTATTACTGGAACGATAGCTGAGCATGGAACAACAATTCTGGCGCAGCGTCATGGCTTTGGAAACGAAGATTTAAAAAGCGACTGTAAACCCCTAAGTCATATCATAGATGTCCCTGGAGATACGATTCGATATGTAAAACATATGGCCGATCCAACGAGAGGAGGGTTAGCTACATTGCTTTGTGAAATGGCTGAACATGAAAGCGTTGGAATGATAATTGAAGAAGAAAAAATACCGATCGATCCCCGCGTTCTTGCGCTCCATCAGCTACTGGGGACTGACCCGTTATTCTTTGCCAGCGAGGGCAGGCTGGTGTTGTTTGTGGAAAAAAGCTATGGGGCGCATATATGCCGTTTGATACAGGAGGCTGCTGAGAATGCCGCTGTTATTGGTACGGTTTGTACAGACCCAAGGAAGATCGTCCGTCTTAAAACCCCGATTGGTGGTCAGCGAATTATATCCGCACTTACGAACGAAATGATACCCCGAATATGTTGATTAATCCTACATTATCCTTTAGGAATGGGAAACGTTTCAAAATTGTCTCTTATTTTTCGCTACTTCCCTAGTAGATACAAGAACAAGTGAAGCGTTATCCATATTAAATATTGGTTTGCCGGACTCGCTAAACTGGCCACGTATGAGCATAATGCGTGGCCGCCAAATTTCAATTTATTGATGAGGTAACTGAATATGAACATTACACTAGGCATCCTGACGGATGCTTTTTTTATTGCCCTGCTCATATGGTGCGCGTACACGGACATCCGCAAGGGTAAGAAACATTGCCCTGCGAGCAAGGCCATTCCAGAACAATTAATTGAAGAAGCTTTTGTTGAGTCATATGCTTTATTGTGCGATAATAATGCTGGTATTCTGGATGAGTTTGTTCAAAGAGCGGAGTCGGTGCCCCGTACCAATGATAATAGAAATTGTATGGCCAAGGTGGAGAATGAAATTAACCTTATTACGCAGAAACGTGACAAATTTGTGGGTATGCATTTGGATGGAATTATCGATAAAGCCACCTACGAGAAAAAATATGAAGAGCTGACATTAAGCTTGAGCACCCTGTTACAAGAGAGGGAACAAATCAGTCAATCAACCCGGGAAGAGATAGATTTTGAAAAAAGGATAGGACACCTTAGAAAGATATTAGAGCATAACAAGGTATTAACCACATTTGACCGGTGTGTGTTTGAAAGTATCGTAGAAAAGGTTATCATTGGCAAGATTGACGAAAGTGGGAATGAAAATCTGTATAAGCTGACCTTCGTATATAAAACTAGATTTATCTAAATGTCAGACCCTCGCGACAGAACAGATTGGATGTTTATTTAGGTGAGAGAGCAGGTTGGATGTAGGCATAAAAAGAGCCGTTTACTACAATAATTTTAACTTGCAAGTATAAAGTTCTAGCAAAGTCCCAATTAACTATTGCATTTTTATTTTAAAGGGATATAATTGATATGTAATGATTGTTACTATGTAATGACTACAATATCAATAGCATTGGTGGCGAGCTAATGAAACCTTCATTTGAAGATTTAAAACAAGAATTAAAGATAAAAAATATAAACCTATCATATCAAAGGTTGAAGGTTTTAGAATACCTTACCCAAAATCAATGCCATCCAACTGTTGATCAGATCTTTACTGACCTTCAAAAGGAGATATCTACACTATCAAAAACAACAGTCTATAACACCTTGCGGGTTTTAGCTGAAGCAGGCTTGGTAAGGGTTATCACAATAGAAGATAATGAAACCAGGTATGATATTATAACTGAAAACCATGGACATTTTAAATGTGAATCCTGTGGGAAGATATATGATTTTCATATCGACATAGATTCTTTGACATTCAATGACTTAAACAATTTCAAAATTAATGATAAGAACGTATATTTCAAAGGTATCTGTCCGAGATGCCTTTCAGATATAAATGAAAACAAGTGAAGGAGGTAATGTTGTGGGAAAATATGTATGCTCCGTTTGTGGCTACATCTATGACGAAGCAAATGGCATTCTCGAAGCAGGTATTGCACCGGGCACAGCATGGGACGGTCTACCGGATGATTGGGTATGCCCGATCTGTGGTGCTACAAAAGCAGAGTTTGAAAAACTGGGTGAATCCGCTGTATCTCAAGAGAAGAAACCGATATCTGTAATTGAGGCCTTCACAGATATAAAGGAGATGTCTCCATTGGAGATTAGTGCACTTTGTACTAATTTGGCGCGCGGCTGCGAAAAACAGTATAAGCCGGAAGAAGCGGCCCTCTTTAATGAGCTGGCTGGATATTTTAAGACGACATCAGCGCCTGTCAAGGATCCGGATTTTAACAAGCTAATTACTTTAATTGAAAAAGATCTTGAGGAAGGTTTTCCAAACGCCAATGCTGTGGCATCCGATGCCAAGGATCGAGGTGCGCTCCGTGCTCTGGTCTGGAGTGAGAAGGTTACACGTATTTTAAAGTCACTCTTGACCCGATACCAAAAAGAGGGCGACGCCATGCTCGAAAACACTGACGTTTACGTCTGTACCATCTGTGGTTTTGTCTACATAGGAGATACTCCGCCGGATATTTGTCCTGTTTGCAAGGTGCCAAATTGGAAATTTGAAAAGGTCGAAGGGAGGCAATGCGAATGTCTAAAAAATATGCAGTAAGAAATATACGTTTGTGCACCAAGGACTGTTTGTGCCTTTATGTCTGCCCTACCGGAGCAACAGACACCGAGAACAGTATCATTGACGTTGCAAAGTGTATCGGTTGTGGAGATTGCGCTGACGCTTGCCCATCCGGTGCGATCTCCATGGTGCCTGCAAAGTATCCGCCTCAACAGCCCAAAACTGACGCAGTTGTAAGCGCGCTGAATATGCTGCTGTGCAGCAAGTCGGAACAGGAGAGCATCGCCGCTGGATTATCCGGCAAGCTGGCTATCGCTATCGAAAAATCCAACCATACTATGGCGGAGGATATTATCCGCGAATCGGGATATATGCTTCCGCAAAGCAATAATGCTAAGGATTTTCTGCAGTCACTTCTTGATAACAATCAACCGGAAGGATTCCCTAAAGAAGTTGTGGAAAAGCTATTAGAAGCTTTCAATAAAAATAAGGAGGACGAAAAAATGAGTGAAAACAAAACGCTTGATAACCTGATGGAGGCATTTGCTGGAGAATCTCAGGCAAATCGAAAGTATCTGGCCTATTCCAAGAAAGCCGAGAAAGATGGAAAGCTTAATGCCGCCAAACTGTTTAAGGCTGCATCTGATGCCGAAACCCTGCACGCCTTAAAGCATTTTGAAGTAGCAGGGAAAATTCATTCAACAGCTGAAAATCTTAAAGATGCTGTTGCAGGAGAAACCCATGAGTATAAAAATATGTATCCTGACTTCGTGAAGGAGGCCGAAGCGGAAGGAAACAAAGCCGCGCTTATGTCCTTTACATTTGCGATGAAAGCAGAAGAGGTTCATGCGAAACTTTATCAAGAAGCGTTAGAGAACCTTGACCAGACTGAAGAGGTCTTCTATTATCTCTGCCCAGTTTGCGGAAACATTGAGAAATTCCGGCCTGAAAAATGCAGCATCTGTGGTGTTGCGGGGGATAAATTTATCAAATATTAATATTGTCAATAATCTCGAATAATTATCGAGGAGGTAAAAAATACGCCTGACTTTGGATATCCTTTTCAGGTCTTGCGAAAGATCATAAAATTAGTAATTAGGAATTGATTAGAGCAATACGATTTATGATTGCTGCGGAATACGAAGCTATTGCTTTATATGCAATTGGCTGAATCAACGGTTAACAAGCTTGCAATCGAGGTACTAAAGGATATCGCCTATGAAGAAAGAGTTTATGCTGGTGAGTTTTTAAGATTGCTTAAGGAACTTGATCCAGATGATGAAAAATTCTACGCTGAATGCGCGGAAGAAGTAGAAGAAATAGAGAAACTTAAGAAATATTCAAGTTTAAATGTAAAATATACAAGGCATCCTACTTTTTAATTCCGTAGAGTGCCTTGTTTTTTTGATGAAAAATTGAATAATAAGCTGATTGAGAAAACTATTGCTTATGACGATAAGATATAGACGAATGGGAAACCGATGAGGTAGAAGCAAACAGCAATGGTCAGACAGGCAGTTGGAGTTTGGATAAAATTGCCGACTGGGGCCTAAATAAATTGAAGGAGTTGGTTATAAACGGCATAAAGAGCGGAATGGAAAAAGGCGCTGAAGAAGGTCTTATGTATGTTCTGCACCAAGTTGGTCTGATCGGGCCTCCCGTTGAGGAAATGCTTATAGAAATACAGACATCCATAAATAGGTTTGACGCAAAACTGGATCAGCTGGGACGCTGCTTGCTAAAAAAGGGCTGGAAGGCCGTATAGGAGAACTTCGGGATGCGAAAACGAGAATACAGACTACGTATACAACATATGACAGGATGTCAAAAAAATTAAAAAAATACAGAGGAAATGATAAAGACAAGCCCTTAACCCAAAGTTTCAGAAGTTTATGGACGAATTGATTCAAAAAATAAAGGATTAACGAAATAAATATACAGGCCTTGAATATAGCTGGGTCTCTGGCCGGCGGAAAAGATGAGGCTTCATTGATTACTTTGCTGGAGGAATATTTTAAAGCCATATACCCATTTGAGCATAATTCGATACCAAAGCAAATGGAAATCGTTGCGAGCTATGCTATGCATCAGTCGAGAGCCGCACTGCTTTATGCAAAATATTGCAACTATTGCGACATCAAAGACCATGAAGAAGACGAAAAAGACGACAAAGATGAGGTTGACGATGAAGGCGAATTCGAAGGTGGCCTTCTGAGTGATTTTCTGAAAGATTTTGAACCGCTTGTTGCCCGGTAGCAAGAGAAGGTGCCGGATTATAATTCGAATATTTGGAAGGCAAACGGAGATATTGAGCTAAAATTCAATGCCGGTGATAATACCTATCTGATCGTTAACGGCACATGTAAGATCAAGGATTGTATTACGTATACAGGCAGCAAATTTCCGTTTGATAAAAAATATGGAAGCTTAAACAGTATCTTTCTTAATAGGGGAGGCCTCGACATACGACTTTATTAGCTCGGAAGATGTCGCCTTTTTTTTCAAGTGCAGGGATACCTTTTCTGCGGCAAAACCCGGGACGACATATTTTGATATATATGCCTCCCCCTACAACGGGCATCCCCCGCATGGTTGGCTGCTTACGGACAACGGTGAAAAATATTGGAATAACTACGGAACCGGCTTACTCTGGTTTAAAACGGTGAACTTTTATAATATGTTCAATGATCAGTTTGAGCCCCCGCATGATATGTTCCAGTTGTATTACGATTATCCGAACCAAACATTCAAGGTCATTTTAAAAAGAAGATAAAAAGTATGCATAAACGGTTTGTTTTTCTCGCTATATTCATATGGATACTGATAGGCTGCGGGTCGTCCGCAGCTTATCGGCATATGGATATGCTTCTTTTAAAGACGGTAGAAGAGCATACCGTCTTTTCGGCATCTGTAGCTCTCATGCAGGATGGCAAAACAGTTTGGCATATGGATTACGGCCAAGACACTAAAAAGGATAGTCTATACTGTATCGGCAGTATCTCCAAATCTTTTGTGGCGGCGCTTGCCCTTGTTTTGGAGCAGGAAGGGCAGATTAGTTTAAATAACAAAATCGGCGATTATTTGCCTGAGCTACATTTTTGGAATAAGGATAGCGTAACCCTTGGCGATCTGTTATCAATGCGCAGCGGGATCGGTGATTATCTATCCTGTTTTGATAAAGATGACTACTTGCAGATAATTTGTTTAATAAAGGATTAGACCATTCCTGGCTGCTTTTACGCGGCGATTTTAATTATTCGAATACAAATATACTGATTGCAGAGCAAATGATAGAAAAGGCGGCAGGTAAAGGCTGCGAAAAATTGATCAAAGAAAAAATCTTTATGCCTTTTGGGCTTAACAACACTTATTTTGGATATGATAAGCCGCATATACGCGGCAGGATTATTTCAGGCTATTCGGATACCATGAAGAGCGTTGGTTTTACCGAGGCGGCAACTTCATGGGCTGGGCTTGCCTGCAAAATGCACTCTACTGCATCAGATATGGAAAGTGGGGTGATGTTTTATTGCATTCTTCAATGTTATCGGATGATTCAAGAAAAAAGCTCCTCGCATTTATTTCTATCGAGGATGGGCTCGGCTACGGACTTTGCGTGTTAAGCAAGCGGGTAAACGGAGATAACATGATTGCTTTAGGCGGCAATGTGCCCTGGTATAGCACGGTTATTTTTATTTCCGGCAATACCGTCCTGGCGGTGCTTTGTAATCTTTCGGATTATTGCGGGAAAAATTTATCCTATGCCGAAGAAATTGCAAAAACTCTGTTATTAGAGTTGTATTAAACTAGTATTACCTTATATCTCTTGCGCATAGAATCGAGATTTGAAATAAAGCAACTTTGCGGGTATACAAAGGTGAATGTGGTTTTAATATAAAACAGAATGTTTTACAAATATACTTTTTTTTAAAAAAGGCCAGCCTTTATCGGGCTGACCTTTTGGACTCTTTTTAAGCAGAAATACATCATTCAAGATAACTATTTTATGCCGTACTGTTTTTTAACTTCTTCTATATGCCTATAGTGTTCTAGGTTGTTAAGTTCCGAAGCTGCATCTTTATCGAGTACAACAGTTATTCCTCCACTGTGCAGTTGTATTGCAGATGCAGTAATTTGACAAGTTAAAGGGCCTTCAATACATTTCGCAATGACTGATGATTTTTTTGTTCCATTCGCAATCATCATTATATTTCTTGCTTCTAAAATGGTTCCGATGCCCATTGTTAAAGCAAAATGGGGCATATCGTTTCTTTGAATACCTGCTTTCTTATAGAAACTATCATAATTATCATCAAGAGTTTTTTTCGTTAGCACCTGGACTCTTGTCCTTGAGGCGAGAGATGAACCGGGCTCATTAAAAGCCCAATGACCATCACCACCTATCCCTAGAATCTGCAAATCGATTCCTCCGACTTTTTTAATATTGTCTTCATAAGAGTTGCAAATTATTTCCGGTTCTTTTGTAAGGCCATCGAGAATATAAATATTTTCTTTTTTAATATTAATATTCTTGAAGAGCTCTTCATACATAAATCTTGCATAACTTTGGTCTAAATCATACGGCTTATCCATACTCATTCCTACGCCAAGATATTCATCAAGATTAAAAGTTTTTACCTGGGAAAAGTCAAGCCCCTCTTCTTTATGCAATCTAACTAGTTCCCTGTAAGTACCTATTGGAGTGCTTCCAGTTGCTAACCCAATCACACAATTAGGCTTGTCTTTAATAAAATCTGCCACAATACCTGCTGCGTATCGGCTCATTTGATCGTAATCATCTTTTATTATAATATCCATTATTTAGATCCTCTTAAAAGTATTTGAATAGAATAAATTAACATTATTTATTATTATACAATTTAGTAAAAATGTAAAGAAAAAATCTATAGTTAATTGTACCAATTCTTTTGTCGTCAAATGATAAATATTTTGTTATATTGCATACGACCCAATAAATTGTGGACAATGTATTGCTGATATATTATAATTAGTAAAATTCATGGTACATATTTTTTATAAAAAATTTTATCTATCAAAGATAGTGGAGGGAAGTTTGTAATGGGACAAAATGTTTACAACCCGTACATAACGGCACAAGCTCAGTTTGACAAAGTGGCCGATTTAATTGATTTGGAACCATCTGTACGTGAGTTGTTGCGTCAGCCAAGCCGTGAATTCCATTTTACTATTCCGGTAAAAATGGATGATGGCACAACAAAAATATTCAATGGATACAGAATTCATCACAATGATGCGCGTGGGCCAGCCAAGGGTGGTATTCGTTTCCATCCGCAAGAGACAATCGATATGATTCGAGCATTATCAATGTGGATGACATGGAAATGCGCAGTTGTAGATATACCACTTGGCGGCGGAAAGGGCGGTATTATTTGTGATCCTCATAATCTATCAATGGGAGAACAGGAAAGATTGTGTAGAGGATACGTAAGGCAAATTGCTAAAAATATTGGTCCTGTTACCGATGTACCTGCCCCCGATGTGATGACTAATGGACAGCATATGCTTTGGATGATGGACGAATTCGAAACAATAAATGCAGGCCGTTATCCTGGCGTTATCACAGGAAAGCCTGTCGGCATGGGGGGGTCTCTCGGACGTAAGGAAGCCACTGGATTCGGTGTTATTTATACTTTGCGTGAAGCTTTGAAAACGTTGAATATTGATATTTCTACCACCACAGCTAGCCTTCAAGGTTTTGGTAATGTTGCTGAATACGCGGCTCGTTCATATACGTCGATGGGTGGTAAAATTATTGCAATTTCGTGTTGGGATAATAATGATAAAAAAGCGTATACCTTCCGCAAAACAAGCGGACTTGATATTGATAGGATGGCTTCTATAAAAGACTCATTTGGTACAATAGATAAACAAAAGGCTATCGAGATGGGTTGCGAGCTGCTAGATGGAAGTGAATGGATTACCCAGGATGTTGATATTCTTCTGCCGTGTGCGCTCGAAAATCAACTGACTTCTGAAAACTTCCCTAAGATTAGCGGCCAGGTAAAAATTCTATGCGAGGGAGCAAATGGCCCGACATCACCTGAATGTGATGAATTAATAAAAGCTAGAAACATTTATCTTGTTCCCGATTTTCTATGTAACGCAGGGGGCGTAACATGCAGTTATTTCGAACAGGTGCAATGCAATATGAATTATTTCTGGTCTAAAGAAGAAGTATTAGAGAAGTTGGATGCTAAAATGACATCGGCTTTCCATGCTGTTCATTCGCTGGCAGAGCAAAAGGGATTATATATGCGTGATGCAGCATATGTTATTGCGATTAATCGTGTTGCAGAAGCGGTTAAGCTTCGTGGTTGGGTCTAAATAATTTATTTTTTAGGGTGTAGCAAATGATATTATTTTTTGTTAACACCCTTTTTTATGTGCCCAGGCCTGTTATGAATCCTTTGTTGCATGCGAGGCAATGCGCAATTGTTCAAAGATCAATATTGTCAGCAATATGTAGTAATGCAAAACTTGCGTATGCTTTTCTGGCAAAGCCGGTATTATTTGATCGGCTTTGCCAAATACGCGACGGGTCATACTTGAAATTGGTCAATGATGCCTTGGGCCATTACATCCGCCATTTTTAATGCTTCATTTTCTATTAAATCATATTGTCTGATACTTGCATCATATTGTCCGGAAAGTATTTGCAAAGATTCGTCTTCAGTCATTTTTAGGTGATCGTAGAGCAATGCCTGCCATTGTCTTCGGCTCCAGTAGGGGTTTATGCTGCTAAGGAAATCTGCGATATCATCCGCATTTTCATACCACTTGTTACGCTGTTCTGTTACGGCTCTTTCATTTCCGTTTTTAGCTGCGTTTACCAGTTGAGCGGCTATGAGAAGATGATTTTTAAAGAGGTCTTCAAATCTCATAGCACTTTGGTTGCCATATAGCGGTCTGAGGAGGTTCGCAAAATCTACTGGGTTGCGGAGAAGCCGTTGTGTTACAAAATCCAAATCCTTTAAATTTGCTGCAGTGCTGATTATGAATGATCTGGTCCACATTACATGTTCAATCCATAGACGATGTAGCATATTTATTAACTGCAATTGTTCAAATGTCAAGCAATTCTCTTTATATCGATTATTTCTTAAATACATTAATAACTCCTCCATTTAATTGCGTTTATTTATTGTATGTTTATAGAGAGGTATTTGCGATACACATTTGTTACTGTAGCGGTCAGATAAATTGTTTAGGTCCAACGATTTCAATTATTCTGAAGCATTCAAATTATATAAAATATTGACATATTTAAAATAATTATCATATAATGATATAGAAGGATATCAATAACATAGATGTGTGTCTATATATAGGAGGTGATTTGATATGTCATATCAGTATGCGGAATATGTACCGGTTATAAAAGCTCTGTCTGATGAGACGAGGTTAAGAATCGTAGATATGCTTTCTTGTGGGGAAATGTGTGCATGCAAAATTCTAGAACAATTTAGCATTACCCAGCCAACACTATCTTATCACATGAAGATATTGACTGAATGCGGCATTGTTACTGGCAGACGGGACGGATCATGGATGTATTATAACTTAAATAAAGAACGGGAAGAAGAACTGTTACATTTTTTAACCAAGCTGTTGAATGATAAAGAAGACTGTATATGCAAACAATGTAAATAACAGACAACGGACAATGAAAGGGAACATCTAAAATGAGTAAAAAAGAAGGCATCGGCTTTTTTGAAAAATACTTAAGCATATGGGTGATATTATGCATGGGTATAGGAATCACGATAGGTCTTTGGGTTCCGGCAATTCCCAATTTTTTAGGGAAGTTTGAATACTATAATGTATCTATTCCTGTTGCAATATTGATTTGGCTAATGATTTACCCAATGATGCTGAAAATTGATTTTACTAGTATCAAGAATGTCCGTAAAAACCCCAAAGGTTTAATTATTACATGGGTTACGAACTGGCTGATAAAACCTTTTACGATGTTCGGATTATCGTATTTGTTCTTTTTTATAATTTTTGGGGCCGTTATACCGCAGGAAACAGCAAAAGATTATCTAGCAGGAGCAATTCTTTTAGGGGCTGCGCCTTGTACTGCAATGGTTTTTGTATGGAGCCACTTGACAAACGGCAGCCCTGCACACACGCTGGTACAGGTAGCAACCAACGATTTAATTATTCTTCCTGCATTTGCTCCTATTGTGGGTATTTTATTCATGTGGGGAGGCATTGGTGTGCAGGGCATTGGTATACCCTGGGTGACGCTGTTTTTATCGGTCATACTGTTTGTTGTGATCCCTCTAACAGCTGGTTGGCTGACTCGTAGCATTTTGACAAAACGAAAAAGCAAAGAGCATTTCGAAAAAAAGTTTACCCCTAAGTTTAAGAATGTAACGGTTATTGGTTTATTGCTGACATTGATCATCATTTTTTCGTTTCAGGGTAAAAAAATCATTACGCAACCGGTTGATATCATTTTAATTGCCGTACCGCTTATAATACAGACATTCCTTATATTCTTTGTCGCTTATTTTTGGGGTAAAGCGTGGAGACTGCCGCATGAAATAGCGGCACCGGGAGCGATGATAGGCGCTAGTAATTTTTTTGAATTGGCTGTTGCTGTGGCCATATCGATATTTGGTCTTGAATCTCCGGCTGCGCTTGCAACGATTGTGGGTGTATTGGTAGAAGTACCCATAATGCTGATACTCGTAGGTATCGCAAACAGGACACGGCGCTGGTTTCCTTGTCCAGTGATTTGAGGTTATATTAGTGACTTAATAAGGAGGCAATAAATTGACGGTGTTTGAATGGCTAAACAATCAGTTGCTAAAAATGAAATGGCTGAGTGATATTATAAGATGGCTTGTACAGGACATATTAGGCCTTAATGTTGGTGAGCGGGTGGGCGGAAGTATCCACTTTTTCCTATATGATATGGTCAAGATATTTATTCTTCTCTCCATATTAATATTTGTGATTTCATATATACAGAGCCATTTCCCGCCTGAAAGAACGCGTAAGATTCTAGGTCGTTTCAGTGGTATCGGGGCCAATACATTAGTTGCGCTTTTGGGTACAGTAACACCCTTTTGTTCGTGCTCGTCGATACCGTTGTTTATTGGATTTACCAGCGCAGGGCTTCCTATAGGTGTCACGTTTTCATTTTTGATATCTTCGCCGCTGGTAGATCTTGCATCCGTATTGCTGCTTGCGAGCATATTCAACTGGAAGATTGCAATAGCTTATGTCGTTGTGGGTGTTATACTTGCGGTCGTTGGGGGGACTCTGATCAGTAAGATGAGGCTTGAGAAGTATGTTGAGTCGTTTGTGTTTCAGAGCAAAACGGCAAAAGTAGTTGAGTCAAAGATGACGCGGCGTGACAGACTCATATTGGCAAAAGATCAGGTTGCAATGATCATTAAAAAGGTATGGCTTTATATATTAATCGGAGTCGGTATAGGTGCGGCAATTCATAATTGGATACCACAGGATATCATACTGGCAGTGCTTGGTAGTAACAATCCGTTTTCGGTATTGATTGCAACTTTCGCGGGCGCACCAATGTATGCCGACATATTCGGCACATTGCCTATCGCGGAGGCGCTCGTGCACAAAGGCGTTGGTATCGGCACTGTTCTTTCATTCATGATGGCCGTTACAGCTCTATCGCTGCCATCAATGATTATGCTCAAAAAAGTGGTTAAAACAAAGCTATTGTTGATTTTTGTAGGGATTGTCATTGTTGGTATTTTGATCATCGGTTATGTGTTTAATGCAATTGGTTTCTGGCTCGTTTAACTTTGATAGAGAAAAAAACGATTTTAATGAAGAGCAAATGTGTTATGCATAATACATAAGCATAGGATTTATTTGGAGCATATCTATCAGGGACTGAGTCTTAAAGATGTATGCAGACCGAAGCAGAGATTTTAAGAAAATAGTAAGAATCATAGAACAAAAAATAGCGGATTTAAAGAAAAATTAAATGATTTAGGAGTAGTAAATGTCCAAATCATGATATCAGGTTATCGATTATGAATTATGTACCGAATGGAATATGCATGGGGTCTACAACAAAAACCCCAAGGTCAGCCGTTATGTTTTAGTAAAGCTGTATCGAAGGGTGTACTGACTGCGGAAGTATTTGCCCAAACGGCGCAAAATAATATTTTCCGTGACAATACGCAGTATAG
>JBMNOU010000119.1:0-3714 GCA_050943215.1 Christensenellales bacterium
TTACATCCTATCATCCTGGCATGTTACCAACAGATCTTGCCCTTTATGTGGCAGGCAGCCGTGTTCACGTACCCTTTCCTGCCTTCATCGAGGCCTTTATAATGGAGGGGGCCCTGGAACTTCTCAGGGAGGCTGGTATTAGGCTTCCGGCTCCAATAGGGTCTACCATAGGTATTGTTGGAGGGCTTGTACTGGGTCAGGCAGCTGTAGAAGCAGGTATTATAAGCCCCTTGATGGTTATTGTTGTTGCCCTTACTGCTATGGCTACCTACGCTTCTCCAAGCTATAGCTTAGCAACCTCCTTTAGGATGTTAAGATTTAGTCTGATGGTTTTAGCTGGTGTTCTTGGATTATATGGGTTAATCCTTGGGCTGTTTATACTATTAGGTCATCTATGTAGATTAAAGAGCTTTGGTGTTCCATATCTAAGTCCCTTTGTGGCATCAAATGCTAGTATGAAGGATTTTAAAGATGCCTTTATAAGGGTTCCCTTACATTTAATGAAAAAGAGACCAGAATTCTTGCATAGAAGCGACAGTGATAGACTGGATAAGATTTCTGAAGAGATATTTAGCTGGGAGGGCTACAGAAATGAACAGAAATAACGATCAAATCTCCAGTGCCCAATTGGCTGCAATTCTTTCAATAACAATTATGGGGATAGGAATATTATCATTACCAAGAACTTTAGTAGCAGAGGTTGGACCCGACTGCTTAATAGTTGTAGTTATTGGGATTTTGATTGCTATGATATTGGGTTTCATAATTTCTGTGTTGGTCAGAAGGTATCCCGATGATACAATAGTTGATTTTGGGAAGACCATATTGGGCAAGTTTTTGGGAACATTAATGTCCCTGGGACTATTTATCTTTTATATTATTTTTACCGCTATAGAGGTTAGAATGTTTGGAGAGATAGCAAAAACCTATCTCCTTCTCAATACTCCCCTGGAGGTATTAATGATAACTTTCCTCATAGCTGTTGTATATACCGTAAGGGGTAGAATAGAGCCCTTTGCCAGAATGTCTCAAATAATATTTCCTATTGTGCTAATAAGCTCATTATTAGTAATGATTCCATTGATTGGAGAATTGGACCTAACATACTTTCTTCCAGTCTTGAAGACTCCTTTAATGAAAATTGTTAAGGTTATTCCCTTAATGACACTAAGTTTTTTGGGCTTGGAGTTACCTCTACTTTTTGCCCCCTTTGTTTTTGATAAAAGAAATATTACCAAATATATTATTTTTGCTGTTGCCTTGGTTGGATCAACCTACTTTGCTACGACTTTAGTAACTGTAAGCAGATTTGGCCTTGTGGAGACAACCCATATGACTTGGCCTAGTCTTGAGTTATTTAAGACAGTAGATATCCCAGGAGCCTTTATAGAAAATATATATATATATGTAATCGCTATCTGGGTGTTTTCAGTACTTATGACTGCTGCCGGGGTGTATTTTGGAGCTTCACTGACCCTTTCTAAAATTATTAAATCCTCTGAACACGGTTATCTAACTTTATTTCTGCTACCGATTATATACTATTTTGCAATACTTCCAGTTAATTTAGAAGAGACCATTAAGATGATTGATATATTCTCAAATTACCTTGGCGCCCTATATCTTGTCATTATTCCAATTGGATTGCTGGGATTAGGATACATTAGAAATCAGAAGGGGGGAAGCAAAAATGCGTAGATTATGGCTTTTAGTCTGTATGTGCATCTTTCTGACTGGATGTTGGGATAAAATAGAGATCGATAACCGAATCTATGTGCTTGCAATGGGATTAGACAAGATAAACGAAGACATGCCCCTAGAAAAGAAAATCTTTGATCTTGAGCCCAATAGAATAAAAGGGACTTTCAACTATCCAAATATCGGAACCATTGCTGGGGAAGGCGTGGGTGAATCTAAATTTACGAAAATAGCTACAGGAATAGATTTCACTGATATTGTAAAAATATTTACCACACGTTTATCAGGGGTATTGACCTTTGATCATACTAAACTGATAGTATTGGGAGAAGAACTGGCAAAGGATGAAATGTTATTTAAAGAAATCCTAGACACCATTGAAAGAAGCCCCGAGATAGGAAGGGGAATAAATCTTATGGTAACCAAAGGTGAGGCAGAGGAAATATTAAGCACAGAGCTTTCCGCTGCAGAACATTTTCTAGGCCTATTCATTAGGGATTTAATTGATAAGCAGACAAGGATGGCTAGGACGGCCGATGCTGATATGGGATATATACTAAGAACATTCCATGAGAGTAATGCCACAGTAATTCCTAGAATATCAGCATCTGAGGACGAATTGATCGTGGCAGGGGCGGGAGTGTTTAAGAATTTTAGGCTGGTAGGTTGGCTTGGAGAAACAGAAACAAAAATGCTCATGTTTATGCTAAATCGTATAGATACGGCAACTTTTAGTTTAAAAATTGATGAAAAATTTATAAGTGTATTATCACCCTATAGCAGGACGAAGATGAAGGTTTTTGAAAGAGACGGTAAGATAGTGGTTTCATTTGATATTAAGGTTGAGGGAAGCCTTGTCCAGCATCAATTTGGGGAGAGGGGGGAAACCTATGAAATTGACTATCTTAATAGAGTTAATAAAGAAATAGAGAAGCAGTTAAAGGAAGGCATAATAACTACCTATAAGAAGATTCAATCTGAATATAATGCCGATCTAGTTCAGGCAGGGGAGTATCTGAGAAAGCATGAGCCTGATCTTTGGGAAAAGATCGAGGAGGATTGGGATAATATATTCCCCCAAACACAGGTAGAGGTAAAGGTTAATATGGAGATTAGACGGATTGGAGCTACCAGGTAATGAATTTTTTACCAAGGTAAATAATTGCTTACTTAGTTTAAAATTCCCCCTAGTTGTTAATACTGAAAGTAGAACAAAAGATTAGCAATGGGGGGAATTATTGTGAAAAAGAGAATAGGGTTTAAAAAAATTAATAGAAATGATCTAATACTTAGAGGGTTAATAACATTTTTTATAATTAGCCTATGTATGGCCCTTATAGTACTATCTTCAGCTAAAGAATTATTTAAGAATAAAGGGAGCTACAGTGAAGAGCTAATAAGGTTTCATGTCCTTGCCAATAGCGACTCCCCTGAGGACCAGGAGCTGAAGCTCAAGGTTAGAGACAGAATAATTGAGGCGATGAATCCAAAATTTGAAACGTCCAAGAGTTTAGAAGAAACTAGGGAAATTATCATACATAATTTAGAAGATATTGAAGCTATAGCAAGTGAGGAAATAAAGGCTTTAGGCCATGACTATAATGTTAAGGCAACATTGGGCAAGGCCCTATTCCCTACGAAATCCTATGGCAGTATAACATTGCCAGCAGGAACCTATGAAGCCTTAAGGATAGTGATAGGTAAGGGAGAAGGATCAAATTGGTGGTGTGTATTATTTCCACCATTATGCTTTATAGACATAAAAAACGGCTTGACAAGTGAGAAAACAAAAAATGAGTTAATGAGTGTTCTCAGTGAGGAGGAGTTTAAGAGCATACAAACCATAAGCAGCGAAGACCAATTGCCAATTAAGCTTAAGTTCAAGGTAGTTGAGATAATTGAATATGCCAAGGATAACTTTGATAGGGTTGTTGGAATGAAATAAATAAAAGGAAAAAAGTAGATTGCAAGATTCACGACTTAGACTGTACATAGGGACTTTTTAGTATAATATGA
>JBMNOU010000121.1:0-3679 GCA_050943215.1 Christensenellales bacterium
GCACTGTAAAGACCGCCGAGAAGTGCACCATCTTCAAGTGTCACTATACGGTTCACTTTAGAACATACTTCCGCCAATATCTGCTCGTCAATCGGTTTGAGAAACCTCATATCACAGTGAAAAACGCTGACTCCCCTATCCTGCGCTGCTTTAACCGCAAGAGACCCATTGTGGCCTACAGCACCGATACTCAGCAGAGCAACGTCATTTCCCTCTTGGAGAACAACTCCGCGTCCGGGTTCTATTCTCCGGAAAGGTTCATTCTTCCAGACCGTACCATTGCCGGTACCACGCGGATACCTTATGATAATTGTACCGTACTCCGGTAGTGTTGCAGAATACATCATATTGCGAAGTTCAAGTTCATTAAGAGGAGCTGCAATCATAACATTTGGAATAGGCCTGAAACAGGAGAAGTCAAAGGCACCGTGGTGAGTGGGACCATCTTCTCCTACAATGCCCGCCCTGTCAAGACAGAGAACAACCTTAAGTTCCTGCAGAGCTACATCGTGAATGACATTATCATATGCACGCTGGGCAAATGAAGAGTAGATATTACAGAAAGGCAACATTCCAGCTGCTGCCAGACCTGCGGAGAAGGTAACTGCGTGCTGTTCGGCTATGCCCACGTCGAATGCACGGTCAGGCATCTCACACATCATTATGTTCATGCTGCATCCGGTAGCCATGGCGGGGGTGATTCCTATAATTTTTTCATTTTCCTTTGCAAGGTCAAGCAGTGTCTGCCCGAATACATCCTGAAATTTTGATGCACCCGCCTTACCTGAGATTCTTGCGCCTGTAACAGGATCGAATTGGCCCGGCGCATGCCAAACTGTCTGATTCTCCTCAGCAGGCTTATAGCCTTTCCCTTTTTTAGTTATGACATGAAGAAGTTTGGGACCCTCAATTTCTTTCAAACGACCGAGCATATCGACCATTTGCCCGATATCATTGCCGTCTATTGGCCCAAAATACCTGAATCCGAGAGAGTCGAAAAGATTGCTTGCGCTGGTATTGCGCAAAACACCCTTTTTTATGTATTTTATAAAATTTTGAATATGATCACGTATCTTACCGGCACCAAGGCGATCCCATATACTTTTTTTGATGCGGTTGTATTTGCGGCTGGTGGTCACCTTCATAAGGTGGTTGTGCAACGCACCGATACTTTTATCTATTGAGATTTGATTGTCATTAAGGATTACCAGCAGATTTGTCTTGAGAGAGCCTGCATTGTTTAGCCCTTCAAACGCAAGTCCGGCAGTCATCGAACCATCGCCTATAACCGCCACAAAATGATCTTTACTTCCCTGCATCTGCGCCCCTACTGCCAAGCCAAGCGCTGCTGAAATGGATGTGGAGGAGTGTCCTGTACCGAATGCGTCATACTCGCTCTCCGAACGCTTGGGAAAGCCACTGATACCGCCTAACTTGCGATTGGTCTTAAAGGCTTCACGCCTGCCGGTAAGAATCTTATGTGCATATGCCTGATGGCCTACATCCCAGACTATTTTATCGTTCGGGGTATCAAATACCCTATGAAGTGCCACTGCAATTTCCACAACCCCTAGACTGGCCCCTATATGGCCAGGATTGGCAGCGCAGCAGCTGACAATATACTCCCTGAGCTCGGAACACAACTGCTCCAGCTCTTCTAGCGACAGTTCTTTGATGTCCGCGGGAAATTCTATTTTTTCAAGTAATGTCACCGTATTCTTCCTATCTGATTATGGTTTGATCCCTGTCGGGACCAATGGAGATAATTTTTATGGGAATACCTGTCTCTTGCTCTATAAATTGTACATAGCTTATAAATTCGTGAGGAAGTTTCCCCTCTTCGCGTATTCCGGTAAGATCTCTCTTCCAACCGGGAAACTCTCGATAAACGGGAGTCACATCGGAAGATGAATCGTAAGGCACCTGAGAATATTTTTGTCCATCCACTATATATGATGTTGCCACCTTTATTGTGTCGAATGTGTCTAGAACATCCGATTTCATCATAATAAGGTCGGTAACTCCGTTAATCATTATCGCATATTTTAAAGCCACAAGGTCAAGCCAGCCGGTGCGACGGGGACGTCCGGTGGTAGCACCGAATTCAAATCCGCGGCGACGAAGCTCTTCCCCTTTCTCATCAAAGATCTCCGTCGGGAAGGGGCCGCTGCCCACTCTGGTACAATAGGCTTTAAAAATGCCATATACCCTGCTGACACGTTTAGGAGAGACTCCGAGTCCGATGCAGGCACCCGCACAGGCAGTAGAGGATGAGGTAACAAAGGGATATGAGCCAAAATCAATGTCGAGCATCAAGCCCTGCGCCCCCTCTGCGAGAACTGTTTTACCGGAATTGAGCAGGTCGTTGACCAGATATTCGCTGTCAACAATATTGAAACTCCTGAGATACTCCACGGCCTCAAGCCACTCAGCCTCATTTTGCATGGGATCATATTCAAAGTCATACTGTCTTAAGTACTCAATATGTTGCTCTTTGAGGGTGTTGTATCTGACGAGAAAGTCAGGTGCGAGGATATCACCCACTCTGAGTCCGTTACGACCGATTTTATCCATATATGTAGGAGTGATACCCTTAAGAGTGGATCCTATTTTTCCTGCTCCTTTGGCAGCCTCCTGAGCCGCATCTATTGTGCGATGTGTAGGCAGGATCAGATGTGCCTTTCTGGAAATGACAAGACGATTCCTCACGGGAACACCCATTTTTATAATGGCCTCACACTCTCCTTTAAAAATAATGGGATCCAGCACAACGCCGTTGCCTATGATATTTGTGGCCTTGGTGCGGAAAACCCCCGAAGGAACAGTATGCAGCACTATTTTATTTCCTTCGAAGTGAAGAGAATGTCCTGCATTGGGTCCCCCTTGGAAACGAGCTATGACAGGATATCTATCCGCCAGCACATCAACGATTTTTCCCTTACCTTCATCTCCCCACTGGAGTCCCAGAACTACATCAAGTGTCATAATATATAATTATATGGATTTTGAAATAACACGCTAAGGTACAACTTATATTCCAATTGCAGAAATAAAACTGGTGCACGCCATTTTATTTTGCCGTTTCGTTGAAATGCACTATTTTTAGCATTTCTTTGAAAAAAATCATTAAAAAGATAACTATGGCAGAAAAATTGGCTAAATTGATCAACGACTCACTTGTAGCAAGGTGGAGTGCCTTGATACTCATCTCTCTGATGATGTTTTTCACTTACATGTTCGTTGACGTAATGTCACCACTCAAATCCCTTGTGGAAAGTTCTCTCGGATGGGATAGCGGCGTATTCGGCACCTATGCTGCATCCGAATACATCCTTAATGTATGTGGATTCCTGATCATCGCAGGTATTATCCTCGATAAAATGGGAGTTCGTTTTACCGGTACACTCTCCGCTTCACTGATGGTGATAGGAGCGGCCATCAAGTTTGTAGGCATTACTGACTGGTTTCAGACTACCGCATTCAGCGGATGGCTCGATAGCTGGTGGACAGCTCTTCCCAGCAGCGCCAAGATGGCATCCCTCGGTTTCATGATTTTTGGCTGCGGTGCTGAAATGGCCGGCACTACGGTTTCAAAGATTATTGCAAAATGGTTTAAAGGTAAGGAAATGGCCCTCGCCATGGGTCTTGAGATGGCTATCGCCCGTCTGGGCGTATTCGC
>JBMNOU010000087.1:0-6439 GCA_050943215.1 Christensenellales bacterium
ACTTTACGATCGATTCCTCCCACAGCGCAACCTCGTACATGTCGCCGCGGCTATTGCCAATATCTCTTGCCCACCTAAATAGCGACGCGTTGCCAAGAAATCCGTCCGCGATCTTAACCGGCATGATCCGAGGATGTTCATTCGCCATATCCCATAAGTTTTTCTTCTCAATCTTCTTCTTCGTCGTTGCAATTACCGTAATAATATGCCCATGCGTTACCGGCGTATGTACCAATATGCCCGTACACGGTATATGCGGCATTATTGTCATCAGATCGAGCGCCTGGTGGCTCGGCGCCTTCTCCATCTGCAGCGCATTCGTCAAACCCCTGTGGTAATCACCCGGGTCTGCCACACGGCGGACGATCGTGATCGCTACCTTCTCTACACCGACCGCTCTATCTAGCATATCCACCACTCGGATAAGTCCCGTCGTGTTGCAGCTTGTCAGCTTTAAATACTGCTGCCCAACGCCTTTTTCATAGTTCGCATATCCATGGAAAAACACGTCTGCCACATCGTTTTTCTCGCCGCCCTGGAAAACGGCCTTTTTATTGTATTTTAAATATATCTCCTTGTTCTTTGCGCCCACACCGCCCGGAGAACTATCGAGCATTATATCCGCTTCCTGAACAAGCTCTTCAAACGTCCCCGATACGGGTATTCCCGCTTCTTCCATAGCGTTGTTGCCCGGCATCGCGTTGAACATCCTATATGGCATTCCCTTATGCTTCAATGCCTGCACCGATAACGTCGGCGTAACGTCCGCAACACCTACCAGCTCCATATCGCCCTGTGCGGCCACGCCGTCAGCCAGCCTCTGTCCGATTACGCCATATCCGGCCACTCCCACCTTTACCTTTGCCATATCTTTTAAACCTCCATTGATTATCAAATATACTTGTTAAATGTTTTCTTCGTTGTTATCAGAACATCTTCGGGGGTGGGCAGCGGCAGCACTTCTGCAACCATATACCCGTCATACTCAATTTGCTTCAGCGCCCTAAACAGGTCAGTATAATCGATATTTCCCATACCGGCTGCCATTCGGTTCGAATCGCATAAATGGACATATTTTAAATCATCTTTTGCCCTGATAACGGGATCGTAGAACGATGTGTCCTCGATGTTCATATGATACGTATCGCATAGTATTTTAACGTTATCATAATTCAATTTTTTCACATAATCCCGAATATCATCAATTGATTTGCCAAAAGAAATCTCATATCGGTTGATGGGTTCAATCAATACAGTAACGTTGCGTTTACCTGCATACTCAGCAATCTGCGACATGCAGCTTGTTGTCCTTGCCTCAAGCACTTCTTTTTTATCTTTGTGATTGCCGCGTATACCACCGATGATAACAAACGCATTATGCTCCGCGGCAAAATCGATATCTTCAATGATTCTTTTTACCGCTTCCTTCTGAACGCTCGTGTCCGGGTCCGTAAACGTCAGGCCGTCTCTCGTACCGTTTTGTCCGGTCGCAACCGCCGACATCGCCACACCAAACTTTTGTATGCATTTTTCCATTTTTTTAACATCGATATCCTTTGGTGTCCTGATTGCAACCTCTATCCCGGAAAAACCATGTTCAGCCGCTTTTTCAAATGCGATCTCGATATCTCCCATATACGGATACGGTGCGTACTCGGAAAGGTCTGTAAACGGACAATACGCAACTCCCAGTTTCATAACATTACCCTGCCTTTCTACCATATTTAAAATAAATCAATTATCATTTTTTATGTATTCGAATTTCTATTCAATCTCGCTCAGTTTTACCGATCTGCCTTCGTCAAGCGATATTTTTGCAGCCATCGCAATGATTACCGACATCAGACCGTCAATTCCACCCACTGTAGGCTTTGTATCGTTTTTGACGGCATCGATAAATTCTTTTGACTCGGCGATAAATGCATCGTTATATCTTTCAAGGAAGAACCAAAGTGGCTTTTCCAAAAACACACCATCCGGCGTGCTGATCATTGATGAATTCGGGAATGCATTGCCGACTTGAATGCACCCCTTCTCGCAGTGGACCTCGGTCCTTTGGTCATAACCATATCCGGCCTTACGGCTGTTATCAATTACGCCGATACTTCCGTTTGCAAATTTCAACATCACGATCGCTGTGTCAACATCGTCGATCCCTTTTAACCGTTCATCAATCAATACGTTGCCGTAAGCGGAAACCTCGGTTACCTCACTACCTGAAAGATATCTGACCATGTCAAAATCATGGATCATCATATCCATAAACAAACCACCCGAAACCTTTGTATATTCAAACGGTGGCGGCTCGGGGTCTCTTGATGTTACCTTGACTATATGAGGCATGCCAAGCTTGCCGGATGCCACAGTATTACGAACTTTTCTATGGTTATAATCGAACCGTCTAACAAACCCAACCTGCAGTTTGACACCCGCTTGCTCCACAGCTTCTAACGCCGCGTGTATTTTTTTCAAATCATAGTCGATCGGTTTTTCACAGAAAATGTGTTTACCAGCTTGTGATGCCTTTATGATAAACTCTGAATGCGTGTTTGTGGAAGAACAGATAAAAACGGCATCGATGTTCTTATCGTTAATTATTTTATCAGGATCACTGTAAACTTTTTTTATACCCAGCTCGTTCGCCCATTTTTCCGTCGCCTCATTCATGACAATGTCAGCAACCGCATATACATTGGCATCTGATATCGTTACCAGATTTTCAATATGTAGCTTACCGATCCTTCCTGTCCCGATTACACCAATATTCACCTTTTTTTCCATTTTCATTTCCCTCCATATACACTAAATTTTAAGCAGCTTAAATTGTATGCGATACCCGGGGTTCCCTGATATCGCATACAAAACCTTAAAACTTTTATCCACAATTCTATTCCAAAATACTACTTCTAAAAATCCTAAATCTTGGAATATATACGTTTCATCTGCGAATACGAGCTATTCCATTGTAACCATGATTTTACCGCTTTCAGCCTTTTTCGTTTCAAGTATCGCATCAATCGCATGATCGAGATCGTAGCGATTTGAGATCATGTTCCTATAATCAATACGTTTTGAGGCCAGCACATTTATCGCATTTCTGAAAATGGAATCCCCGGCATGACCGTTGCTGCCGGCAACGCTTCCGCCTTTCCACATGTGCTGAGCAATATTAACGGGTACATTATGATTCTGAGGACTGTGTGCAATGTTAACGATTCTGCCGCCGCATGCAACGCTCTGATCCATTAGCGGATAAAGCAGATGCGGTTTGCCTGCACACTCAATCTGCAAATCTGCGCCCCATCCGCCTGTCATATCCATGATCACGTCCCGTGAATTAAGGCCCTGCTTTTGAAGTTCGACCGGGTTATAAACATGGTCCGCCCCAAATTTTTTTGCCAAAGCAGCGCGCTGCTCACTGATTTCGAAAGCGAATATCTTGGCCATTCCGGCGATCCTCATCAGCGCAATACAGCCAAGACCGATTGGACCTGTACCGTATACCGCACCGAATTGCCCGGGTTTAATGCCTCCGGATTTGATAATCGTACCGTTATAGCTTATACCTGTTGGTTCCACCAGCGCACCGATCTCAAACCCTTCCTTCTCACCATATGCGCCGATGATATCGTTGATGTTCCAGACGTATTTCTCATTTACCTTGATATATTCTGCAATTGCTCCGGGTATCGTCGAACCCGGCTCCAAAAGATAGTCACATTGGTTAAAATGATATGTCCGACATGCGTCGCATTCTCCGCAATACTGCATCTCTTCAGCCGTGACATTATCGCCGACTTTAAAATTCCGAACCTCGGACCCAACCTCAACAATCGTACCCGAAAACTCGTGGCCGGGTGTGTTGGGGAATTTCGTCAACCAGGCAAACCCGATATATCCATCAGCATCTTTATGGTATGTATGAACATCGGACCCACATATGCCACAAGCCTTCACTTTTATTAACACCTCTTTGGGAGATAATTCCGGAACATCGACTTGTTTGACTTTGTATTGCGCATCTTTCCAGACCTGCGTTCCATCACGCGCGATGCCTGTACGTTTTTCATACTCATCAAACACGTATCCGGGCTTCGGCGCTCTGATGGCCGATATGACCAAAGCTTTCATTTTCATGGCTTTTTTCACCTCAATATTAATATAACTGACGCGCGGGATTATATCAAATGATTAATCCGCACCATCAAAAATTACTTATACGTTAGTATAACTTTCATCGCATTTGCTTTTTCATTCACCGCCACGTCCATTGCTTCCTGGAGCTTTTCAAACGGGAAAAAGTGTGTGCAAAGCGCTTCAAAATCATACTTCTCATCCATCCTTGACATGAACCGGATCGTTCTTTCAAGAAAATCCTTCGTTCCGCCCGAACCGGTAATGTTCAGCGTCTTCCATATCGTCAGGCCTAGCTCTGCTGGAACCTTTCTGCCAATTGAATGCCCAATGAGACGTACTCTTGCGCTATGACCTGCCACGTCAAAACAGGATGCAATACCTTTGTCGTTGCCCGAAGCTTCGACAACAACCGAGCCACCTCTGCCGTTTGTCAGCTCCATAATCTTTTCCTTCAAATCGCATGTTGTAGGGTCGATAACAATATCCGCACCGTAGTTAAGAGCAATGTCCCTACGGTTTTTCAATGGATCTATCAGAATGACCCTTGCTCTTGACGTCTTCGCCGTCATCGCTGCGGACAGGCCAATCGGGCCGCCGCCGATAATTACGACATCGTCTGAAGCATCACAGTAACCGCCATTGCCCCAAATACCATAATAACCAACGGAAAAAGTCTCAACCCATGCACCTTTTACATAGCTCCAATCATCGGGTATCTTATGCACATAGTCCCTTTCGAGTATCATATACTCGCCCATCCCACCAGGGGAATCCGGCCTGAAACCGAGCTCGCGCATATTAAGGCATGCAGAAGGCATAAGCCCGTCTTTGCAGTTCTGACAGATACCGCATTTCATTACGCAATCGCCCGTTACTTTATCCCCCACCTTATATTCGTGGACATCTTTGCCAACTTCAACAATCTGGCCTGCCCATTCGTGGCCCGGTGTATACGGTGCAATATCGTACCTTCCTTCTGCAGAAAGGCCCTCATAACACTCTACGTCAGATCCGCATATGCCGCACGCGGCCATCTTGATCAATACCTGATTGGGCTTTAATGCCGGCAATTCAACTTCTTCAATACGCAGATCAAAAGGTTTGTGTAAAAAAGCAATCTTCGCTTTCATAGTTTATTTCCTCCATTTTTTTTAATAACTTAATGTATAAATATGCCGTCCGCCATTGGTGGGGCCTTTAATGACGGCTTCGATGTCTTCTCTTTTGCGCTGCGTGACTTTCTCGATTGGGGGCAGCTCGCCAGCCGGGTATTTTTCAAGTATATCGTTGACCAGTTTTTCGAGATAGTCCAGCGTACGCTCAACGCCCAGACGCGCTTTTTCGGCATCCGCTAACTTTGCATTGCCGATAACGCCTTCGGGCGTACAGATGCATTCCATACCCACAGACCCGTATGCATTGTACCATTTGATCGGCCCGATACCACGTTCGGCCGAATTGTTGATATGTCCCGGGGGCAGCATTGGTGAAGGTTTTGTTTCCACAGCATACTGCTGCTTGCACAGTTCCGGAAAAAGAGCAAGCGCAAAAGACTGCTCGACCTCGTCCGCATGGATGAACGGTGTCTCATAAGGCCCGCCGTTATCTTTGGTGTCAAGCTGTTCTTTGGCGCAATTCCAGAAATGAACATATAGTACGATGCCTGGTACCTGAAATTTCTTGCCGAATTTGTGAATGGCCAGAGGTATTACATAATCCTGTCCATGTCCGTTAACCACGATCATTTTTCTAAATCCGGTGTTCCAAAACCCGGCAAATACGTAGCAAAGATAATCCGCCAATATTTCCTCTGGGATCATGATCGTACCTGGCATACCAAGATGATGATACGGGTGCGAACCATACCAAATGGGCTGGGCTACAGTGCATCCGGTTGCTTGCGCCACCTGCTCGCAAAGCCTGGTATCAAGGTATGTGTCTTCGCCAAAAGGCGCATTTGGCCCGTGGTTCTCAGTTGAGCCCACTGGAATCAAAATAACGTCATTCTTTTTAAGCCGTTCTGCGACTTCCTGATTTGTCATATTCTGAAAATAGACACCTGTGTTTTTTTCCATATGCCCGCCTGTTGCCGGCAATTTCCATTTAGACATGTTTATTCCTCCTTTGAATACAAATTAAATGTATCCGTACAACTTCATTATTCGACACTGAAAACATTATTCCTGCTAACATTTTTATTTTTAATAAATTTTATTATCAAAATAATATACTATCACTGAAATTTTTTACCCTCTGTTAATGTTTTGATGGCAATTAGCTTGAATATATCATCTTATACGCT
>JBMNOU010000050.1:0-12640 GCA_050943215.1 Christensenellales bacterium
TATACGCTTGTTCAGCCAATTATTAACTTAATATCAATAATTAATTGCTAATACATAATTTATTTTTAATAAAAATTTTTCTTGCAAATATATTGAATATGCTTTAATATCTATTTATAGGTTTATTTATACTGAAAAAAAGAAGGGCAATTATGAAAGAAGACTTACAAAAGGTAACCAGTCAGCTTGGATTAAGAATACGAAAACTTCGCAATATCAAAGAAATGAAGATCGTCGACTTGGCCGAGGCCACTGGCCTAAGCTCGAGTTTAATCAGCCAGGTTGAACGCGGTGCCATATCGCCGTCAATCGAAACGTTAAAAAACATCGGAAACGTACTGGGTGTTTCCGTGGGCAGCTTATTTGAAGAAAGCGAACCTGCAGATTCCAAATTAGATATTGAAGAGAAATTGGCTGAAATCTCACCCGTCGTACACGAGCATCAGCGCAAAATCTTAAGCCCGGGCCAAGGTATCAAATTCTATTTGCTCAACCCCAATATGGACGGCCCGATCGAGTTTATATACAACGTATATGAGCCAGGCAGCGGTACAGGAGAAGGATTATATCAGCATCCGGGCCACGAATGCGGCCTCATACTCGAAGGCGAGCTTGAGATACAGATTGCCGATAAAAAATACACTCTGAAAAAAGGGGATAGCATTACATTCAACTCAAGCCAGCCGCATGCAAAAAGAAATAAAAGCGATTCGCGTTGTTTATGTGTCTGGGCCAATACACCTCCCTGGTTTTAATAAATTCAAAAAACTTTGATTTTAAAAAAGAACCGTTTCTTAGCTTTGAAACGGTTCTTTATCTTATACAGGTTTTATATTTTCAGCGCCGCCTCGTATCCTTCCTCGTTAGCTTCAAGCACTTTCCTCACGGTTTTTGCATCGCCTACAACCTTGACATTGCCGTCGAACCCATTCAATTCTTCGGCCAGACTGTTTACGCTGCGCATGCCGGCAGCAATAACAACGTTGTCGAACTTACCCAGTTTCTTTATCTGTCCATCCTCAAGGACATCTATCGTGCCATCTTCATAAATCTTTTCGACAGTGGCGTTAACATGGATATCCACATCATTCTCCTTAAACGATATCATCAGGAAACGTTTCATATTGTTTGGTTCTTCTGTGGCAACCTCGGGAAGCATCTCAATAATTGTCGGCTTCTTGCCATGATGCGCCAGGTGGTTAGCTGTTTCACAGCCGATCATGCCGCCACCGATCACCGCGACATTCTCGCCGACCACGGCCTTGCCTTCCAGCACATCCCCCGCTGCCTTGACGAAATCATGCTCAATCCCAGGTATTTTAGGAAGTATAGGCACGCTTCCTGTCGCAATGATCACCGTATCCGGCTTTTGCTGCCTGACGATATCGGCTGTCAGTTCTGTATTCATTTTAACCTTGATGCTAAGCTTTTCCATTGTGTGAACCTGCCAGGCTAAAAAAGCGGATATCTCGCCCTTCCACGGCGGAATCGATGCCAAGTAATACTGTCCCCCAAGCCGTCCGCTCTTTTCGAAAAGCGTCACGTCATGTCCGCGCTGTGCCGCAACAATTGCAGCCTCCATACCCGCGGGTCCCCCTCCGGCGATATAAACTTTTTTCTTTTCATTTGCTGGCGTTATCGCAAACTCGTTTTCCCTGCCAGTAAGCGGATTAAGCACGCATCGTGCCGGCAGGTGCTCATCTATCATTCCGGTACAGCCAACCAGACAAGCCATACACTGTATAATATCTTCAAATCGGCCTTCCATTGCCTTGTTGGGCAGTTCCGGATCGGCTATAGAGGCACGCCCCATAATCGCGACATCTGCCTTCCCGCTCGCGATAATCGAATCTGCGATAATTGGATCGTTCACCCGCCCAACAGTAGACACCGGTACACTTACCGCTTTTTTGACTTCATCCGCATAGTCTGTGAGCCATCCGTGGCCCATTACCGCAGGCGGCACCTGAGTATACCAGCTTGCATATACCCCTACGGATATATTGAAGCTGTTTACACCCGCGTCTTCAAGCATACGCGCAATCGTTTTGGTATCCTCAATATTTCTTCCGCCCGGTGCGATTTCATCGCCTGATATCTTAAAATCAATTGCAAAATCTTTGCCGCACTTTTTACGGATATCCGCTACGATATCCAGTGGGAAACGCATCCTTCTAACTAAATTGCCGCCAAATTTATCGAACCGTTTGTTTGAATACGAGGACATAAATTCGGATACCAGATATCCGTGTCCTCCATGTATTTGAACACCGTCAAAACCGGCTTTCTTTGCGCGTAGCGCACAGTCTCCAAATTGGCTGACGATCTTTTCAGCCTCTTGCGTCGTAAGTTCGTGCGGCATATCCAGCATGACCGGACAGTTGATCGCCGTCGGCGCTACAGGATCCGTTCCGATTACGCGTTTTTGCGTCTGGCGCCCTGCGTGGTAAATCTGTGCAAATATCTTCGCGCCATGGGCATGTACGCGTCTGGTTAGCTCTGCATGGCTCTCGATCTGAGAATCTTCCCACAGTCCCGGAATATATGGGAACGCTCTGCCGGCCGGATCAACCGCATAATCCTCGGTAATGATTAGTCCCCAGCCGCCTTTTGCTCTGGCTTCATGATAGGCAATAAAGGTCTCTGTCGCCTTGCCATCGTTTGTGCAATAGTTAGTCACCATTGGAGAAACAAAGAAGCGGTTCTTTATTTTCACGTTTCCGATCTTGATCGGTGCAAAGATATGTTTGAGATTCATTGATTTCATCCTTTCACAATTAATTAAATATTGTTGATTATAATATATCATTAGAATAACACTTCTACAATAACATAACATATATTCGTTTATCAGCCAATAATGATTGTATATATAACCTGATACGATAATATATATGTTTTTAAAGTATAAAAAATGGCAGTATACGACTGCCATTTTAATTAATTTTTATTTAGTTTATAGCGTTAAAGCGACGCAAGAATCTTATTCAGCCTCGCAAATCTGGGCAACCCGTTTTCAAAAGGCGGCTTTGATTCGCCCTGAATCAACGGGAGCGCATAATTGATATAGTTCTCGTTTAACCCGGTACCATCTTGATTGATCCACTCTCTTGGTATTTTCTTTTCCTTGTTTGCAACGTCAGCGAGATCAACCAGCTTAATATTGCACTTGTAGGCAGCATCGTCTGAACGCTCAAAAGCGATCATGTAATCGGTTTTGCCTTCGACAACCGATTTGACTGCCATCTGGCCCGCCAGGTATGCTTCGTCCACATCCGTCTTTGAAGCCATATGGGCGGCACATCTTTGCAGCAGGCTAAATTCGATCGCACGAACCTTAGCACCGGTCTTCTGCTTCGTCAGATCAGCCAATGTTGCGGCCAGCCCGCCGAGCTGAGAATGACCAAAAGAATCTTTCGTTTTGGCGAGGTCTGAACCGTATTCCGAAATATATTTGCCGTCTTTGTCTTTTATGCCTTCCGATACCGCAATAATCACGTAGTTGTTGCTCTTATAAATGCTTGAAACGCGTTCAAAGAAATTGTCAATATCAAAATCGATTTCAGGCAGATAAATAAGATCAGGGCCGGCGCCTTTGTATGATGCAAGTGCAGACGCCGCTGTCAGCCAGCCTGCGTTTCTTCCCATGATCTCAAGAATAGTAATCGTTCCTTTATCGTAAACTCTTGCGTCGTGGTATACTTCCATTGTTGAAGTCGCGATATACTTGGCCGCGCTTCCGTATCCCGGGCAATGATCCGTTCCCCACAAGTCGTTGTCAATAGTCTTTGGAACACCCATGACACGGCATTCGTAGCCGGCTTTCATCATGTATTTGCTGATTTTGTTACATGTGTCCATTGAATCGTTCCCGCCATTATAAAAGAAATACCGAATGTTGTATTTCTTAAAGACCTCTAAAAGCCTCTTATAATCGGTCTCATCATCCTCTGCATCTTTTAATTTATACCTGACGGAACCCAGCGCAGAAGACGGTGTGGTTCTCAATAAATCGAGTTCCGCCGTAACCTCTTTGCTCATATCGTATAATTTTTCATCGAGCACACCCTTGATGCCATGTGCGGCACCGTATACATTCGTGATACAATCCTGCTTTAACGCTTCTTGTATGACTCCGGCTGCACTGGCATTGATGACCGTGGTAGGCCCTCCGGATTGTCCGAAAATGCATGCACCTTTCAACTGACTCATAATCTCCTCCTAAAAAGTTAATATAAACCGACGTTAATTATTATACCAATTTGCGGCCACTTTTCAATGCTTTAAGAGCAAATAATTCAAATAGGCTGTTTTTAGCATTTACTGTGCGCGGTATAATTAAAACAACCCGCATAGATATGCAGGTTGCTAAGTGTCCGCTAAAAATCTATATCTTACCGGTCTGTTTTTTAGTATGGTCCATATTTTCTTCCGGCCTCATAAAACGCTTCAATATTTTCAAGGCTTGTATCGGCCTGTATATAATGGGCCGGCGAATAAATGTATCCTCCGCCTTTGCCGCAGCCTTTTATCAATCTTTCGGCTTCTTTGAATATCTCCCGAGGCGTTCCAAGCGGCATTAGTCTTTGTATATCTACGCCGCCAAACAACGTCAGCTTTTCTCCGTATTCTTTCTTGATTTCAACCGGATCCATGCATAACGGCTGCAGCGCGTGTATCACGTCGAGACCGATGTCTATCATATCATGGAATATGGCCTGACCATTTCCGCAGCAGTGGTAAGCGATAATAATATCTTTCTTGACTTTTTTAAATTCACTGATCAACTGAGCATACCTTGGCTTTAAATATTTTCTCCACATTTCAAGCGAAATCATCATGCCTCTTTGCGTCGATACATCATCACCTAACCATATCATGTCCACGCCAAGCTCAATCATCTTTTTACCGGCTTGCAAAGGAAACTGCATGACTTTATCCATCAGTGCACAGACAAAATCTTCGTTCAGCGCCATATCCACAAGCAGATTCTCAAGGCCTCTTAAATACCACGACGCTTCAAAAATACTCTGCTGGCATGAGCCAATGACCCATTTTTCTTTTCCGTATTTGCTAACCACTTTTCGCATATAGTCATACTGGCTTTCTTCAAGCGGATCAGGTATCTGATAAGAATTAAGCTTGCTTTCATCGTCTGCCAAAGGATGGCGTATGACTTCAGTGTATTGGTCGACAGCATTCTTAAGATTTCTGAATGTAACGCCCCACTTGCATGTATATTCAGGTTCATCCGATGCGTTATTGCTTGTCTCGATTCCCACGACTGTTTTGATTAAATCATTCCCTAACAACAAGCCGATATCATCTTCATGCTTACCGTATTTCGCTTCAAGCCTTTTTTGCACAGTCGGAACAAAACCTGCAAAAATAGGTACCCTATCAGGCTCTTCATGAGATATCGCAATCCGTACCCTTTCTTTTGAATTTAAAGACATCTGATCCTCCTTGGGTAAAAATATTATTATAGACGTGATAAGAAGTGAATATTATTAATATCATCCTACATATTATTATCTGGTTTTGCAAGTGAGTATTTTTATTTTTTTATATAAAACCGCTGATATCCAACTGTTTGTGCAACTTTCAGAAAATTTTAGAAATAATGACTGATAGGATATTGCAATTTAACAAGTTTTGTATTATATTATAAAGGTCAAAGATAGACAAAGTCACTGCCGGGAAGGAGGGCAGTTATGAAGTATAAAGATTATTACAGCATATTGGGAGTTGAAAAGTCAGCATCGCAGGATGATATAAAAAAAACTTACCGAAAGCTTGCAAAAAAATATCATCCGGATATCAATCCGGGGAATAAAAAAGCCGAGGAAAAATTTAAAGATATCAGCGAAGCATACGAGGTGCTGGGCGATGAGGAAAAACGGAGAAAATATGATAACTTTGGAAACAAAGCTCATTTCCAGAACGGATTCGACTTCGATCCAGCACAATATGGCTACAACAATATAAAATACGAATACAGAGACACGAGCGACCGCAGCGATTTCTTTAATATGTTCTTTGGCAGCGAGTTTGATATTAATGATTTCTTTCAATCTACTCATGCGGGAAAAGCGGGAACAACGCGGTTTATTTATGACGGGAAGCATATTGAGGCTGAAATCGATATCACCCCTGAGGAAGGTGCGATGGGAATTGAAAAGCACATTTCCCTTCAGACTGAAAGCGGAGTGAGAAGCTTTACGTTCAAAATACCCAAAGGCGTTCGTGAAGGCGAAAAAATACGGCTAAAAGGCCAGGGGCATCCGGGCGCTGGGGGCGGGAAAAGCGGTGATTTGTATTTGATTGTCCGCTTTAAGCCGAGCGAATGTTTTTCTTTGGAAGGTGAGAATCTTATCACAACGGTAAATTTGTATCCATGGGAGGCGGCATTGGGCGCAAAGATCTCCGTCAATACGCTTGACGAACATATAATGGTCAAGATTCCAGAGGGAATACAGGCAGAGAGCAAAATACGCATTGCGGGCAAAGGTTACTTAAACCGGAATGGAAAACGGGGCGATCTTTTTATAAAGGTCCGCATCGTTAACCCGGACCGCTTAACAAAAGAGGTCAGGGATCTATACGAAAAGCTAAAACAGGTTTCAGATCATAGTAAAGGAGGAAAATAAGATGAATATCGACAAATTCACCGAAAAAGCAACGTCCGTTATCTCAGCAGCCCAGAAAAAAGCTGTCCGGTTAGGGCACCAGCAGATAGACGGCGAACATATACACTATGCGCTGGCAGCCCAGCAGGGTGGACTGATTCCAAAGCTGATTGGTTATATGGGGCACGACATCGTGCTTTATATAAATGATATCGAACGTCAGCTAGGTAAACTGCCCAAGATCCAAGGCAGTGCCGCATCCGTTTATATGTCGCGTCGTTTTAACGAAATTTTGATTAACGCTCAAGACGAAGCAAAACGGTTTAAAGACGAATATATCGGCGTTGAACACCTGTTTATTGCGCTCTTGAAAGAGCGCAGCACGCCGTCGCAAATAATATTCAAACGATATGGCATAACACTTGAAAACTTTATGGCCGCGCTATCAAAGGTGCGCAGCAATCAGCGTATCACGTCCCAGAATCCCGAAGAAACATATGATTCATTAAAGCGTTTCGGGCGCGATCTTGTAGACCTTGCCCGGCAGGGAAAGATCGATCCTGTTATCGGTCGGGATGCCGAGATTCGCCGTGCGATACGAATACTCTCGCGGCGGACCAAGAACAATCCCGTGTTGATCGGAGAACCGGGCGTCGGCAAAACAGCCGTTGTGGAGGGCCTCGCACAGCGAATACTTGCAGGTGATGTTCCCGAGGGCCTAAGAGACAAAACGATATTTGCTCTTGACATGGGTGCGCTGATCGCGGGCGCTAAATACAGAGGCGAATTTGAAGAGCGTCTAAAAGCGGTTCTCAGCGACGTCAACCAATCGAACGGTCAGATCATACTGTTTATCGATGAGCTGCATAGTATTGTGGGTGCGGGCAAAGCGGAAGGTGCTATGGACGCGGGAAATATTTTAAAGCCGATGCTTGCAAGGGGTGAACTACATTGTATCGGAGCAACCACGCTTGATGAATACCGCAAATATATTGAAAAAGACGCGGCGCTCGAGCGCCGGTTCCAGCCGATACTCGTTGATGCGCCCAGCGTTGAGGATACAATCTCGATACTCCGCGGACTCAAGGAACGTTTCGAGATACATCATGGCGTCAGAATCACCGATGGGGCGCTAATCGCGTGCGCGGTGCTTTCCGACCGGTACATATCCGACCGTTTTCTGCCCGACAAGGCGATTGACCTAATGGATGAGGCGGCGGCGATGATCAGGACCGAAATAGACAGCATGCCGACCGAGCTTGACGAGATATCAAGGCGCGTAATGCAGCTTGAGATCGAGCGTCAAGCACTCAAAAAAGAAACCGATCCGGCATCCAAAACACGGCTTGCCACACTAGAAAAAGAACTAGCTACCCAAAAAGAACTATCCGACAAGATGAAAGCACAGTGGGAGCTCGAAAAAGTAGGCATCCAGCGCGAGAAAGATTTAAGACAAAAGATCGAGGATACTAGACGTCAAATCGAAGAAGCAAAGCGGCAGTACGATCTAGAAAAGGCAGCAAAGTTCGAATATGGTGAACTGCCGGTGCTCGAGAAGCAGCTAGAGGCTGAAAAGAAACGCAACAAGCAGAACGGCAACGAGCTGCTTAAAGAGGAAGTCACAGAAGAAGAAATTGCCGATATCGTATCAAAATGGACTGGTATTCCTGTTTCCAAGCTGGTCGAGAAGGAAAAGGATAAACTGCTCAATCTGGAGGGTATACTTCACCTGCGGGTAATCGGGCAGGACAAAGCAGTCAAAGCTGTCAGCGATGCAGTGATTCGCGCGCGATCGGGCCTTAAAGACTTAAACAGACCAATCGGGTCATTCATCTTCCTTGGCCCCACAGGCGTCGGCAAAACAGAACTCGCAAAAGCAATATCCGAGGCGCTTTTTGACAGCGACGAGAACATGGTGCGGATCGATATGTCCGAATATATGGAAAAACACTCGGTAGCGAGGTTGATCGGTGCACCGCCGGGATACGTAGGTTATGAAGAAGGTGGACAGCTAACCGAAGCTGTTAGACGCAAACCATACTGCGTAATACTATTTGACGAGATTGAGAAGGCGCATCATGATGTGTTCAACGTACTTTTACAGTTGCTCGATGATGGGCATTTGACAGATAGCCAGGGACGGACGGTTAACTTTAAAAATACTGTCGTTATAATGACATCCAACATCGGCAGCGAGTATCTATTAAACGGCATTGATGAAACGGGTGAGTTAAGTGACGAAACCCACAGCCGTGTCATGGGTGACCTGAATCGCCATTTCCGTCCCGAGTTTTTAAACCGGGTGGACGACATCGTGCTGTTCCGCCCGCTGAAAAAGGACGATATCATCAGGATCATTGATCTTTCTCTGGCACAGATTCAAAAGCGGCTCGATGACCGCCGAATCGAGCTGAATGTAACTGAAGCGGCAAAAAATACGATCGCGGATAAATCGTATACGCCGGTATTCGGCGCAAGACCAGTAAAACGGTATCTGCAGCGGTTCGTCGAGACCGAGATCGGCAAGCTCATTATCAAAGGTGATTTGAGTGAAGGCCAAAGCATTTTGATCGATTCGGCCGACGGTGAGCTAAAGATCAGTATAGGATAATAACGCATACTTTTTTTAGCTCTGCTATCAGCAATAAGACATCCGGACAGTATTTGCCCGGATGTCTTAAAAACAGCTTTACTAATAACAATATGATTCGCCGATCGGATCTTCAATAAGTGTTGCGACCCGAAACCTATGCCGGTGTCCGTCATCTATCGTAGTGACGGATTCAAGAAAATGCACATGCCTATCATCTACTCTTACTCCCCGGCCCGTTACTCCGAAAAATTCATGGAAATGGTCTTCGTAGTTGTCCGTGCGAAAAAACACATCATGAACATGGTCAAGGCCTCTGTCCCCGTTTCTACTGTCATCTCTTCTATAGGCTATGCAGGGAGATGTTTTTCTAGGTTCTCGACCGTGGCAAAACGGTGGTTGTGAGGGTATGTCTCCTGTTGCGCAATCTGCGTAGCGCCCTGTACTTCATGCACATGTTCCTCATCGCTTTGGCCCCATTCATCGAACATATCCCGTTCTTCACGGCGAAATCTTTCTTGCCCGCGTTCATTTCTGAAGTAATACATATCTTATAGCTCCTTTACTTGCTCTCATATAAAATCTTCTTATATTATTAAACAATTTAATAATTATCATTGAACATATTTATTTATAGTGTATTCAAAATAAAATTCAAACGTGTTGATTCCCAATGGTATAGAAGAGTATAAATTCGTAGAATATGGCAATCCTCTCTATGTCCTTTTGATTTTACCCAACATCAATGCCTTTGAGGAATCGTAAGCTAACAGTAAATATAAGGCTTACGAAAAAAATGCAAAAGCAATGCATAAAGACTTTATTTAAGAAGCATTAAAAAATATTGATAAATACAAATACTCCATTATCTTTTGCCCGATATGCGGCAATATTAAAAGCGCAATACCATAACCACGGCTAATACAGCTCAAACTTCGTCAAATACAAAGGTGTCAATCAATATATACAAAAAGGCCGGTGGGTTCACACCAGCCTTTTCTGCCATCCTTAAATATACTGTTACCAGCTGCTCATGTTGCCACTGCTTCCCCCAAATTCTGACCGGACCTGATTGACTTCGCTATCGTCCGCCATTGTGGCCGGCTGATAGTATCCCTTCGACTGAGCTATCTTATACAGCTCATACTGTGACGTTTCACAGCTGTTTCTGATTTGCTGAATAGCTGACCGTAGCTGAGGGCTGGAACATTCGGATATGACATTCGCATATGTTGTCAGACTGCTTTTGACCGAAGCCAGCGCGTCATTAACCATTACTTTTTCCTGCAGGCCTGCGCCTTGCATACTGCTTCCATGAGTGTTGCTTACGTGCATGGTATTGCCTCCTAACCTAGAAATGACAGCAACTGCTGCTTTGTTCTTTGAGCATCCTGTGCGGATTTTTCAAAATATGATCTGACCTGCGGGTCAGTCGACTGTTGGGCGTATGTCTGCATTTTCTGCATTGCGGTATCATGTGCCCCAATTAGGTGTCTGAGATTTTGTAATTCCAGCTTATTTAATTGCGACATAAATAAGGCTCCTTTCTTTTTTTCATAGATTATTATCCTTAATTAAATTTTAATTATGCAGAAAATAAAAATTTAAGATAATTATTATGCGGAAAAGTTTAAAGGTTATTTGTTTTGGTTAATCTCTGACTTTTTTATATAGATCTCCAGATATAAAAAGACGGTGACGCTAATTGGCGTACCGTCTTTTTATTATTATATTTAATTATATGCAAGATTAATTTGCAGAAGCCACTTTTGATTTTGTCATAACGTCAAACAGCACAGCTAAAATCAAGACCATACCTTTAAGCGCTTGCTGGAATTCGATACCAAGGCTCAAAAGCGACATGCCGTTATTCATAACGCCCATGATCAAAGCACCGACGATTGCTCCTGCGATTGTGCCGATACCGCCGCTTGAAGATGCGCCGCCGATAAAACAAGCTGCAATGGCGTCAAGTTCGAATCCGTCGCCAGCCGTTGGCGTTGCATAGTTGCATCTGGCAGTATATGCGATACCCGCAACAGCGGCCATCAAACCCATATTAACAAATACAGCAAAGTTTATTCTCTTGACCTTAATTCCTGAAAGCAGCGCAGCCCTTTCATTCCCACCTAAAGCGTAAACGCGCCGACCAATAACCGTTTTGTTCCCTAGGAAAGAATATATCGCTATTAAAACCGCTAGCAGTACTAACACATTTGGGATCCCTCGATGAGATGCCAATATGAAAGAGAATCCGATAATTACAACTGACATGATTAAAATCTGTGCAATAAAGATTCTCAAGCTACTGATTTCAAAACCGTATTTTTTTCTGCGGTTTCTTTTTCTAAGAGCGGCCTGTATATATATTAATGCGGCAATAACACCAATTATAACCGTTAACCACTTCAATGAATCTTCGGTTGCAAAAGGATCAGGCAAGAAATTTAGGCTGATACCGCTAAAAAAACCAGGAAACGGCCCTATTGATGATGATTTTAACACAAGAAGCATAAGCCCTTTGAAAATGAGCATGTTGCCCAGGGTCACAACAAATGCCGGTATCCTAAGATAAGCAATCCACATGCCTTCCCATGCCCCCAGTAGACAGCCAATAATTAGCAACAATATAATTGATAGTATTGGATCCCAACCCCATATAACCATAAAGGTTCCGGCTAAAGATCCAATCAAAGCGACAGCGGAACCAACCGATAAATCGAATGCCCCGGCAACGATGACAAACAGCATACCGATACCAAGAATAATGATATGGGCATTCTGTAGTACTATATTTGTAAGATTCAACGGAGTTAACATCAACCCGTCCGTCAATATTGCAAATAAAATTATAATTACGATAAGCGCGATAATCATTGCATATTGGCGGATATTTCGACTAAAAAGTTTTTTTACTTCTCCCACGTTTATTTCCTCCCCATTTTTACACAAAATCAGCTAACGATACATTTCATAATAGCTTCCTGGGAAACTTCCCCTCTACTCAGTTCCCCTTTTATCCTACCATCGCTCATAACATATATCCTGTCACACATGCCGATGAGTTCTTCCATTTCAGATGATATCATAATGATACCTTTTCCTTTTTCAGTCAGATCGTTGATAATTGTATAAATCTCATATTTTGCTCCGACATCAATTCCACGCGTCGGTTCGTCAAGAATCAGCAAATCAGGCTCCGTAACAATCCATTTTCCCAATATGACTTTTTGCTGATTACCGCCGCTTAAGTTTCCGACTTTCTCAAAGACATTCGGTGTTTTAATATTAAGTTTTGTTTTTTGTTCTTCCGCCCTGGATATTTCTTTATATTCACTGATTACCCCATTCTTGGATATTTTATCGAATGCGGCTAATGAAATATTTTCTTTAATATCATTAATCAATATTAATCCATATT
>JBMNOU010000011.1:0-40020 GCA_050943215.1 Christensenellales bacterium
ATACACAAATTTAGTTAATGACACTGATTAAATTTTTTATATGAATCAATAACGTAGTATTGTTTCTATTTGAAAAGAGCGTGGTATACTAAAAAAGTTTGTATTATAATATAATCATGAATTATACGATCACAACCGACAAAGGAAGCATAGATTATACGCTGATACGAAAAAAGATGAAAAGTATCCGTATCAGGGTGACTGGCGCTTCAAAAGTGGTCGTTTCCGCACCCTATCATACGGCGCAAAGCCGCATCGATCAATTTGTGCAGAACAATAATACATTCATACTTTCGCACCTTGAAGATATAAACAGCAAACGCAGGCTTCATTATCCAGCAGACTATCAAAACGGCGATACGTTTTGGTGTCTCGGAAAAGAAATGCTGCTTAGGGTGGATGAGTCGGCTAACAGATATGCCATCCTTAACGATGATATACTTTCTCTCCATATGCCCCAAGGTTCTGATTTCAGCCAAAGAAAAGTTCTTTTTATACTCTGGATGAATAGATACGCAAAAGTTATTTTTTCTCAGCGCGCGGAAAAAATATTGCCCGAGTTTTCTGATCTTGTCAAGCAGAGTATGCACATTTCGGTAAAAAACATGCTCACAAGATGGGGCAGCATCAATACCAAACGATATACAATCAGCCTGACTGTCCACCTGCTGCGATGCGAAATCCCGCTGATTGACTACGTCATAAAGCACGAGCTTTGCCATTTTGCGTACGCAAACCATACCAAAGCATTTTATCAAATGCTTGATAAGCATTGTCCGGGATACAAACAGCTTGACAAGAAACTTTCAGCATACGGACTTATTGATTTTTAATAATTCTTTGACAGCGCCAATTATCAAATCTGTATTGCTATGCTAACCACTCTTCGGTTCCAAGCGTTTTTCGCGTGTTGATGCCTGCGCGCTAGAATACGTGTCTTCTAAAGTCAGCCTCGATAGACAATATTATCCACGTTCCAACCCAGAATATCAAATGTCGATTTAATCACAGAGGAATTAACATATCCTTTTTTTTACTGCTGTAACCGATTTGACGTACCGATAATAAAATAGTATATGCAAACATTAAAAGAGGAGCTGAGATTATGCCGTTTGAAAATAATGCTTCACGTGACAAAGGTTGTTTTCTTGCCGATGAGTTATGCGACCATCTTGACAGCGTTGTGATCATCTTTACAAGTTGCTTTTGTTTTACGGGATTGTTAGTCGGCGTAAGCGATGATGCCGTTAAAATTATTACCAGAAATTCCCACTGCTGCCCCGGGCGAAGTTTTTTCGGCAAGATAACAATTATCAGGCTTTCTGACATAGAGGCCGTAACATTCTGTAATACAAGTTTTTAACATACGGCTAACTCACAAATGAATACAGCCAGCTTTGGGTAAAGATAGGCCAGGCCCGAATAAAAAAGGTACAGCGATCTGACCCCAAGGCCAGCATAACTTAATTTTTTCCATCCAAAAAATTTTTCTATAGTTTTCCTATTGAATTTTTTACGGCCACCGAATATACTATTTATAGAACACTTATTCTATTTTGGGTGATATCTATGAAAAACCGTGTAATATTGCATTCCGATATGAATAATTTTTATGCGAGTGTTGAATGCTTGCACCGCCCTCATACCCGAAATAAGCCTGTAGTAGTGGGCGGCGACGAAGAACTCCGGCATGGAATAGTGCTGGCCAAAAATTATCTTGCTAAAGCGGCCGGCATACGTACTGGCGAAGCACTTTGGCAGGCGCGTCAGAAATGTCCCGAACTCGTTGTTTTGCCCCCAAACTACCCCCTTTACCTGCGATACGCAAAATTTGCCCGAGAGATATATTCGGATTATACCGCTAAGATCGAGCCGTTTGGCCTTGACGAAGCCTGGCTGGATGTCACTGGCGACAACGGCATGGCCGTTGCAAACACTATCCGTGAGCGTATCAAATACGAGCTTGGTGTCACTGCTTCGGTAGGCGTCAGCTACAACAAAATTTTCGCTAAACTTGGGTCAGATATCAAAAAACCGGATGCAACTACCGTGATCAGCCGGAAAAATTATCAATCTATCGCATGGCCGCTGCCCGTTGAAGAACTTCTTTATGTCGGCCATGCTACAAAAGGGAAACTGGCCAGATTTGGAATAACCACTATTGGTGACCTAGCCGCAACCCCGGCACCTTTTCTGCACCGCCTATTCGGCAAGGTAGGAGATATGCTATATTCTTTCGCTAACGGTCTTGACGAATCACCGGTTAAGCGCATAGACGAGGAATCGCTGATCAAATCCATCGGCAACAGTACAACTACACCGAGAGACCTTGTTTGCAATGAAGATGTTAAAGTTACATTGTATGTGCTATGTGAGAGCGTCTGCGCCCGTATGTGCGAGCATGGCTTTATGTGCCATACCGTGCAGATCTTTATCCGGGACAACGCACTATACCGTTTTGAAAGGCAGGCCAAATTGCCAAGACCGTCACATATATCCAATGAGATCGCTGCTGCTGCGATGCAGCTATTTTTGAAAAATTACACCTGGACCAAGCCCATCCGCAGCATCGGTGTACGCTGTACAGATCTGATACCGTCAAACATACCGCTTCAGCTATCGCTGTTTGACGATGAGTGCGGGCGGCAAAAACAGCAGATGCTTGATAATGCCGTGAATTCTCTGCGGCAGCGGTTCGGGCATTTTATCATCCAGCGGGCATCTGTGCTTGCTGACCGACCGCTTAGCGGCATCGATCCGAAAGGGGATCATATCATACACCCGGTAGGATTTTTTAAGAATGGTATTATACAATGATAGAAAGACGGTATCAAAGCGAAGGCAAGGTATATGTGAAGGTAGAGGCGCTGTTTTACCCCGACGGAAGACTAGAACCGTTGGCTTTTTGGTGGGAAAACGGTCGGCGGTATACCATCGACCGGATCGTAGACATATGCCGCGCAGCCAGCCTGAAAGCGGGCGGAACCGGAATCCGTTATACATGCCTGATACGTGGCAACCAGACTTTTCTGTTTTTTGAAGAAGACCGCTGGTTCATAGAACGAAAGGAGTCCAGCTAATGTGCGGCAGATATTCTTTGGCAACAGAAGATAAAATCATCGAAATACGTGAGATCATCAACGAAATAGCAGAGCGCTATCGAAACACTTTGGAGCTCAAAACGATGAAAACCGGAGAGATCTTTCCGACAGAGGTGGCCCCCGTGCTGATACTCGGTGAAACAAGGCCAAAGGCGGCACTGATGAAGTGGGGTTTTCCTAAACTTCAGAGCAGAGGGGTAATCATTAACGCTCGTGCAGAAACCGCCAATGAAAAGAAAGTATTTTGTTCTTCCTTAAACAAGCGACGGTGCGTAATCCCCACGACCGGTTTTTTTGAATGGCATAAAAAAGATGGCATAAAATTAAAATACCTTTTCCGCCAACCCGAGTCAAAAGTTCTCTATCTTGCGGGGCTCTTCGACGAATTTGCCACTGGCAATGCATATGTCATACTGACTGCAGCGGCTAACCCATCCATTGCGGCGTTTCATAACCGGATGCCCATGGTGCTCTGCCCCGATCAGATCGGCCCATGGCTTGCCAACCCGGCGTTCGCGCAAAAATTTTTACGCACCCCGTGCAAGACCGTTCTTGAAGCAGCTGATTTTAATTGTTAAAAATAGCCCAAAACCCTAGCTAAAGGGTTTTGGGATGGCCTGGAGCCACTGAAATTAAACTGATGACTCCATCCATACATATATTTCGTTTATGCTGCGTTACTGTTTTGCAAATAAGTTTTATATTGTCATCCCGCCGTCGATAGTAATGATCGATCCATTTAAAAACTTTGTTTCATCAGAAGCGGCAAATAATATGGCAGTTGCAACCTCTTCCTCCCGTCCGAATAGTTTCATCGGCTGCCTGTTTAAAAAATCATTCATTGCTTTTTGCGGATCGGGAGAGCCATTTATCCGTTTTTCGAGGGACGGGGTATGTGTTGTTCCGGGGCACTATATTTATTAAATGTAAATATATTTTATACAATTCATTATAATTTTATTTATTATATATTATATTCCTTACATATAATGATATAACTTGACTGTTGTTTACTAATTGATATAATATTTAAATAGTGTTGATATAGTTTTGGCTTTTTATTATATAAACTTTTTAAAAAATCAAAAATAAGTTGTTGTGTAATAAAGCATTCATTGTATATAATAAAAGTAAAGTTAAATTCTGGGGTATTGCATGAAAAATAAAAATACGAGTTTAAGCGAACCTGTTTATAATTATCTATTACATTTAATACTGACACTCCAAATAAAGCAGGGTGAAAAAATACCCGAGGCGCAGATTGCAAAGGATTTGGGGGTCAGCCGGACTCCATTGCGTGAAGCGATAAGGCAACTTGCAAATGATGGACTGGTAACTATTCTTCCAAACAGACATGTTGAAGTGTCAACATATTCGGTAGATTATATACGAAACATCGGTGAGATCAGGCTGTTTTTTGAACTTATGTCTATGTTTTTTTCTTTATATTATGGAAGCAAGGCGGATTTCGAAAGATTAAATAAAATCGCTGTTGAATGCCGAACCGCAGCCGAAGAAGGGGATGAAGAAAAACGGTTAACAAAAGATGCGGAATTTCATCTGGAGCTAGCTCGATGCAGCAATAATCCAATATTATTGAAGTTTCAAAATCAACTCTCTTTGCAGGTACAGCTGATTCAGGCAAACAAAACGATCACCACTGAAAAGATTAGAGAATTCTGCAACTATCAGGAAAACATCGTGAAACATTTGTTCAATATGGATGAAGCGGAATTGTATAAGACAATCGTCAATCATTATACAAGATATTATAATTTGGATAAATATTATCCCGATGGGTTTTTTGACGGTTTACATTTTAAAAAATGATTGATAATGATATTTATTTAGCATTAAGCGTATAGGAGTGCACTTGGTTTCCCATTGCATCATACAGAATTGCCGCATCCATCTTTTTATCGTGCCATACGTTTTTATTATCCCAGTTCAGATCGGCTTTTGGCGGGTTTTTGCCGCTCGATACGGTAAGGGTGCCATTTGGCTGAATCAGCGTTTGTTCGGGGAAAAGGAACATATCCTTCCCGCGCTTTGATAATACCCACCAATAGGAAAGATCAACCGTATCAGTACCGATATTTCTTAGCACCAGCAGCTCTGCCTTCTTATCAATCGATTCAATTCTGATATCTGTTTTGACCGCGGTCGTCTCCGCTGCAAAATTCTCAACAATAACATTATCCTCATTGGCCTTTACAATAATACCGGTATCCGAGTCCTGCGTCACATAAACCTGTGTTTTGATTTTCGTAAGCAGGTCCAATACCGCCGGAGCAGGCGTATCCTCATCAATTAACGAATTTGTGGAAATAATTGCGTATTTTGGGGAGACTGCAGAAATAAACTCTTGTGATGACGCGTCGGGATTACCGTGGTTTCCGACCTTCAGTACAGTACATGGTTTTAAAGAACCGGCATCAAGCAAGCTGTTCTCTTCATTAAATTGCATGTCTCCGGTAAACAAGCATGAAAAGGAATTGCTTTCTAAGTATAATACAAGCGAATTATCGTTATCGTCCTTTGTGTCAAATTGAATAGGGCCTAACACAGTAAATTTTACCTCCGGATTTGCCGGATCAAGTATGATTTTATCCTTTATCTTTAGCCTCTGCGCAGTTCTGCCGGCCTTCCCCGCAATTTTATCCACTGCATTGCTGCCGTCTTTTTTATTTGTAGTAATTTCGGAAGCATATAACCATTTGATATCAAACAATCTCAGCAGACCTTTTAGTCCTCCGATATGATCTTCATGGTTGTGCGATAAAAAGACACCCTCAATTGTATCAATACCTTGAGACCGCAGCACTTTTACCAGCATCGGCAACGACTCTGCTGATCCCGTATCCACCAGATAATGATTGCCGCCAAAACTAACCAACGCACTATCTGCCTTTCCCACATTAATAAACAGAACCTGTAGTTCCTGTTTATTTAAGCCTTCATCCGTATGCGATAATACGTCCTCGGCCCCAGAAGAATTCGATAAATTCGGCTCACTATTCCCCTTTTCACATGCAATAATACTAAATATTGCAAATATCGTAATAAACCAGAGCAGACACCTTTTTATGATCATTTACCTTTTCCTACGACGTAATAATGCTTATTATATCATAAATTCTCAGAAGTTTTTACTTACAAAAAAAGCCTGGTAGCCATTTGGAGTCTTACGGCCGATATTAATCTGCCAAACATTTTTTTCCGTAAGTTTTTTAAACCGTTTCGCCCCCGTCATATCCTGCCAAAGAAATTGCCCTCAGCTGTTATTTAAAAGAGCCTTCCATTCCCCATAGCTGTTTAATGGGCAATAATTTCATTTTCTTTCTCCCTTTTTAAATCTTTTAAACGTTATCACTGGATTTAACAGATATAACTGTCTGTTTTAATAAGTTCAAGCGTTCAGAGAAATAAAAAAAGTCCGAAGCCCTAGTTAAAGGTTTTCCGAGACTTTCTTTGGAGCCGCTAATCAGATTTGAACTGATGACCCCTTCCTTACCATGGAAGTGCTCTACCTACTGAGCTATAGCGGCAAAAACACTGCGAATGTTATTATAATGCATCGCATGCCTCATTTCAAGTGTTTTTATTTTTCGCTTCTCTACCGGCCATATTAAATGTGATACCCATAACAATTGCGCATATTCCTGAAGTTAAGAATATCGGTATAAAGTTTGTACCCACAACCAATGCCCCCGCAACCAGCGGCATCGTTGCGCCGCCAAAACCAGCAATCGACATCATGACATTGGATATTATTCCCACATTCTGCGGATATTTTTTTGTAGCAATGTCTATCATTATCGGCCATATTGGACCAGCAAACAGTCCGAGTGTACCGTAGCCTATAAGCTTCACTGCTGAAACCGGGGTCAGCACTATGATAAGAAGGCTTAAAATGATTCCTACGCATCCAATTGTAACTGTTGTTTTGTGTTTTAATTTAATCGCACCAAGTAACATCCTTGAGGGTATCATACCAGCTGACAAGAGACTGATCGAAACTGCGCTGAACTCTGGGGCGCCAAGCGTAAGTTCAAAATAGCTGTCTGTAAAAAAAGCGACGCACCCCTCAACGCCCACAGACATGAATACCGCTACAGCAATCAGTATAAAAGTTTTTTTGGTAAAAAATCTAAATGCCTCTCCTATACCGGCTTTTTCGACACCTGATATGTCGTTTTTTTGTCTGGTAAAAAGAAATAGCACATAAAGAGCCAAAAAAATGGCACATGCCAGGCCAAACAAGTCGCGATACATTAAGCCAGTTTTAAAAAGTGCTTCACAGGCAAAAGGAGATAAAACAGCGCCCAAACTGAAGAATGCCTGAGATATGCCAAGATGAAATGCCGATTTATCTCTAAACTCGGCTGCCAACACAGCCGACATCGTTGCTTCTGTAACACTGAAACCGGCGCCACAGAGGAAAATGCCAATAACAAAAAAGACAAGACTGTTTGTGATGCTAATCAGGAAAGTACCGAGCACCATCAGCGGCATGGAAATAATAATGATACGTCTTTTTCCGAGCTTTTCGCTAAGAGTGCCAAGAGTCATCGGAGGCAAACAAACGCCCAGATATTGTATCGCTACAAGAGTGCCCATCATGACATTGGATAAATGAAAATTCTGTGCTATTTGCAGCAGTGATAGCTGATACATCGCAAGATAAACACCGCAAAAACCGATAGAAAGATTTGCGGAAAGAGCAATAAGCCGGTGTTGAATCATAGCAAATCCCTTTTTGTTGTTATTTGGCATTTCTGTCATAGACGCTGTTGCCGTAGCAATCAATAGCCACAATCAGTGGGACTTTGTCAAATGTAACCTGCCGGATTGCTTCGGTGCCAAGATCCAGAAAAGCAATATCGTCAACAGCTGTGATATGCGATGCGATCAGCGCGCCCGCACCGCCTACGGCACCAAAGTATACCGCTCCGTTGCGTACGATCGCATCACGTACTTCTTTTGAGACAGGACCTTTGCCGATAACAAATGAAAGCCCCATCTCATATAAAGCCGGCGCATACGCATTCATGCGGGAAGACGTGGTGGGGCCGCATGAATTGATAATACGCCCCGGCATAGGAGGACATGGCCCTGCATAATAAATACCGCTTGATTGGATAGAAATGGGGAGCTTCTTCCCCAGCCGGATCATTTCAAAAAGCCGCGCGTGCGCTGCATCCCGCGCTGTATATACTTTCCCGGATAAAACCACGCTGTCACCCGCAGCAAGCTTTTGAATATCGCCAAACAAAAGAGGTGTGTTAAGCTGTATCATATTTTCTCCTTATAGGACAACATGCGCATGCCTTGATGCATGGCATTGGAAGTTTACCGCAACGGGCAGTCCCGCAATATGCGTCGGGTATTTCGCGATATGTACAGCCAGACAATAATTTTTGCCGCCAAAACCCATAGCTCCAATATTCAATGCATTTACCTGCTGTTTGAGAGTATGCTCCAGCTCTTTTAGATCATTGTCGTTGTTTTGGGTGCCTATCTGTCGCAATAGTTGTTTTTTCGCCAAAAGAGCACATTTTTCAAAAGTGCCGCCGATGCCCACTCCAATCACAACAGGGGGACAAGGGCTGCCCCCGGCGATTTTCACGCAATCAATCACAAAATTTTTGATTCCATCAATGCCGTCGCTTGGTTTGAGCATTCCAATACGACTCATATTCTCGCTGCCAAAGCCTTTTGGCGCCACAGAAATAACGATCTTGTCTCCCTTAACAATATCATAGTGAATAACGGCAGGTGTATTATCATTTGTGTTTTTGCCGGTTATCGGATCACGCACCGATTTCCGGAAAAACCCTATCTCATAGGCCTGCCGTACACCTTCGTTAATCGCCTTTTCAAGTGAGCCTTCAATATGCACGTCCTGACCCAAATCCACAAAAACAACAGCCATGCCGGTATCCTGACAATAGGGCATGCCGGTCTCTTCTGAAATACGCGCATTTTCTATTAGCTGACTAAGCGCTTCCTTAGACGGAGGACAAGTCTCTTGTTGATACGCTTCTTTGATGGCGGATAATACATCGCTGCCCGGCATACGACATGCGGATAGAAAAAGGCCACATACCGATTGTTTGATCATCTCACTGTTAACCGTTCGCATAAATGTGTCCTTTACTTTGATATTTTTATTATAATTGATTGCAATTGTATTGTAAACACATATTGCCCAACCTTCCACAATAGCCTTTAGATAAAACAAAAAACGGTTTTAGCAGACTTTAATAGCTTGCTGTTTCAGTCGTTATTATAGGGTTGAAAAGACCTTATTTTTTATGTTAAGGGTTGACTTTTTAATGTTTCATGTTAAAATAATATTCTGTGATAAATCGATATGCGGTCGTGGCGGAACAGGCAGACGCGTACGTTTGAGGGGCGTATGGGTATCCCGTACCGGTTCAAGTCCGGTCGACCGCACCAAAAAGAAAGAGCTCTGGCATCCCAGGCTCTTTTAAATTTACTTCGGTTTATAGAAATATACGCTATACCGATCATGTTAATAGCTCTACCGTAGGCCTTGCATTTATTTTCTTCTCTTTGACGCATGTTCAAGGTTCTGGATGTCATGCATAGATCCGATGACGACAAGTGTATCTTTACATTTAAGAACGCTGTCACCAGACGGATTAATGTTTAAACTATCGTCAGGAGTTTTTATTGCCATAACGTTAATACCGTATCTTTTACGCAGGTCTAGTTCTGTAATCGTTCTTTCTTCCCATTCTTTGGGCACTTCGATCTCAGCAATGCTATATTCATCCGACAGATCGATATATTCTAGCAGATTGGAACATGTTAGATGCTGTGCAACGCGAATACCCATATCCCGCTCCGGATACACAACTTTATCCGCGCCAATTCTGGACAGTACTTTTCCGTGCAGTTCATCTTGCGCTTTTGCGATCACCGTTGCAACACCTATTTCTTTGCAGAGAATCGTTACCAGTATGCTGGCTTTTATGTCATCCCCCATACAGATAATAGCCACATCCATATTGCTTATTCCAAGGGCTCTTAAAGATTTTTCATCAGTCGCATCAGCCTGGACGGCATGCGTCACATAGGGACTTACGGACTCTACCAACTCCTGACTGTTATCTATCGCCAAAACGTCATGTCCCATTTCGTATAATGTTTGTGCCAGAGAAAAGCCGAACCTGCCTAAACCGATCACAATATAATTCTTTTTCATTTTACACCTCTATTATTATCCTACTATTATTTTTTCTTCGGGGTATCTGATTTTCGAATCATCCCTATTTAACCGGTTAGCTACAGCTAGCATCAGGGTCAGCATCCCCACCCTTCCGCCGTACATGGTAAGCATGATGAGTATTTTACCTAAAACGGAAAGTAACGGCGAAATGCCTGTGCTTAAACCGACAGTTCCAAAAGCAGAGAAAACTTCAAACATTATATTTTCAAAAGTAAAAACTCCGTCACTCTTTTCAGTGATAAAAAGCAATAGCGACACTGTAAGCACTAGAAGAATTGCCAACATAACAATAGCGATCGCACGTAATATCACATTCGTATCAATACGCTTGCCCAATACATTCACGTCCCTTTTTCCCCGGACGATAGAAGAAACCAGCAAGACAATGACCGCGGCGGTCGACGTTTTAATACCTCCGCCCGTGCCCGCCGGAGAAGCGCCAATAAACATCAGTATCATGGTCAATAGTTTGGCTGCGCTGCCCAAGCTATTTTGATCAATCGTATTAAACCCGGCTGTACGCGGCGTCACAGACTGGAAAGCCGCCGCTAACGCTTTGCCTCCAGGCGTAAGAGCGGGTGACCCTATTGTGTTTTGGTTGCCGTTTTCCAGGATATAGAAAGCCACCGCACCAAAGACAATTAGCCCAATCGTAACGATCAGCGCTATTTTAGAATGTAAAGCAAGCCTTGCTGCCTTGCCCATTTTTATTTTCCTTGCGATATCTAGGATAACGACAAAGCCAATCCCGCCCACAACGATAAGCGCCATTATGGTGACGTTGATGAGAAAATCATTTGCAAATGGAGTTAAGCTTCTAAACCCCCCGATTAAATCAAATCCGGCATTGCAAAAAGCAGAAACTGCATGAAAGAACGAAAAATATATTCCCTTAGCAGCGCCATATAAAGGAATAAACCTTATAGACAATGATATCGCGCCGATAAGCTCAGAGATAAAAGTAACAAGGAGAATTCGTTTGATCATTTTGACCATACCCGAGAGACTCTCTTCGTTTAGTGATTCGCGTATGATTATACGTTCTCTCAATGATATCCTTTTTCTCATTAAAAGAAAAATCATCGTCGTCACAGTCATAAAACCTAGGCCACCAGCTTGAATAAGCAGGATAATCACGATCTGGCCAAACACTGAAAAATCAATGCCAGTATCCACAGCAATAAGTCCGGTCACACATACCGCAGATGTCGATGTAAATAGCCCGTTAATAAACCCCAGGCTGTTTCCATTGGCCGAGGCGACAGGCAGCGTCAGAAGCGCACCACCCAGCAGTATCATGACTAAAAATCCAAGCGCTATAATTTGAACAGGCTGAACTTTCCGTAACCCTTTTTTTATTTTATCCAAATTACTTCTTCCTTAAAAAAAATAATTTGTCGCTATTATAGCATAAATTGTACAAAATAAAAATGATTATTCGCTTATAAATACGCCATAAATGGCATTGGAACCTCATTCTATTCATTTATGCCTTGCTGCTTGCATAAAACGCAGTATATTAAAATATTGATTACATTTGCAAAGCTGCTGCTATTGCTTAACATATTTGTACTATTACTAACATACGCTTTTAGATTGAATTCCCCAATAGTTGTGATATAATAATCCGAGTCTGCGAAAATATGCAGCCATGGCTCTAAAACACTATTCACTTGATTTAACGCAACAGTTAAGGAGATGACACAGTGAAACATCAAAAGGGAACATGGCTTAAGATTATAGCCATTGATTTATTAATGCTATGCAACGCATTTTCCATATCGGTCATCGGTCAGATGTTTGATTCGATTAAACAGACATATTCCCTCACATTATCCCAGGCAGGGCTGCTTCTTTCGGTTCAAAGCGTAGGAGGATTTGTCGTAGCGGTGATCATCATTTTTTTTATTGATTCGTTTAATAAAAAGAAAGTCGTTGTGCTCTCTGGTATTATGCTATGCCTTTTACTGATAAGCGTCGGAATTCTCTCACCGTTACCTGTGTTATTTTTGATATTCATTATGCTTGGTTTTTTTACAGGCATGGTCGATACGCTGACCAATGCTGTCATGTCAGAAATTGTCTCGGCAAATCCAGAAAAATACATCAGTTTTATGCATATGCTCTTTAGCCTTGGTGCTATAATCGCGCCAATATTATCCTTCGCTATATTCGCCCAACTCGGCCTAACCGGAGTGTTTTTCGTAATGGGTGGAGTCGCGCTGCTGTGGTCGCTTTATTCGCTGTTTGCATTTAAAACCGATATTAAAAAGCAGCTTTTAAAAGACAGCATTCAAATTAAATACCGTGTGAAAGAATTTATCAAGGTCGTCAAAACGCCCGGAGTGAAACCTATAGCATACGTTGCATTTATGGTCTGCGCATGGCAGCTAACAGCAATGTACTATTTATCTTCTTTTTTTTCGGGGATTACAGGAAATGTCTCGGGCGGTGCGCTTGCTTTATCGGTATTTTTCCTAGGGATGATGGTTTCAAGGCTACTATATGCAAGAGTCGCAAATAAATTTTCTCAGGGGCTTGTGCTAAGTATCGGCAGTGTCTTGGGCGCTTTTTCCTGGGCGATCGCGCTGTTTGTAACCGACATCACAGCAAAAACGCTTCTTGCGGGTGTGACGGCTTTCTTTTGCGCCAATAATATACCCATCAGTTTTGCCGCGGCCTGCAAAGTGTCTCCGAACAATACCGCAACGGCAACGGGAATCGTAACTTTCGGGCGTTACCTCGCGCTATTTATTTTTCTACCCGTCATTGGCGCGATCGGCGAGCAAACCGGCCTTAATAACGCGCTGTATTTTGCAGCCATCCCGCTAATCTTCGCAATCCCCGGCGCGCTTATGCTTCATCAAAGGATGAAGTGTCTGGCCGCTAAATAATCTGGCTACAATCAAATAAAACGCTTCATCAGTTCGTTCACAACGATGTCTATGTTGGAAGCATTGATGCCGTATTCTTCAATAAAGCTTTTTGCTCTTGCTCTCCTTGCTGGGTCGGATAGATCCTTTGCATTTCTCGTGATTCCGGTCCTTCTGCCAATTCTGTACAAAATTTTTTCTTGTTCATCAAGTTCAAGAAACCATCTGAGTGCAGCAATCATTTTTTTCTTATCTGCGGGCAGCGTTCCCTCCACCTCGGGAATTAGGTTGACAATGTGGTCGCTTATCACACTGCTTGAGATGCCTTTAAGATTTTCAATCAGTAAAAGGATTTCATGGACCATTGTAGTATCATCGGTCCTGGTCAGTATGCCCTCTTCATAGAGTTTGCCCAACCCGGACCGATCGGTGATTGCCAATGTCCGGATACGAATATAGTCAGGATTGATCTCGTTGAATGCATCGGCTGTTTCAAGCGCGTTTTCCGCTGAATATTCGACGCCTCCGAGGCCGGGCATAAAATATTCCGACAATTCGATACCGGCCTTTTTCACCTTTCGCCCGGCAACGATATGCGTTGCTTTATCCGCGCCTTTTTTCATCAACTGCAGCACCGTATTGCTTCCCGATTCCATACCGGTATGTATCCTATTAAGCCCTACAGAAGCGATTCTTTTGAGATCCTGATCGCTGATTCTCGCGATCGTATCCGACCTGGCATAAGATGTGATTCTTTCCACCTCAGTAAAATGACTTTTGATATTCATTAAAATCCGGATCATATCATCCGGTTTTATAACCAGGCTGTTCGCGTCCTGCAAAAAAACGGACTTCATTCCGCTTCTATACCAGCTTAACGCAGAGAGTATCAACTCTTTGCTAAAGCTCTCGGTTTCTATCAGTTGATTCAGCATCGCCTGCCTGCTAAGGCTATTTTCTTTATCCGCTTTTTTGATTATATCAATACATTCTTTTATCGATTCGATATCTCGGATCACATGTTCAGCGGGTCTGATACTGAATTTCTTATCTTTATAGACACCGCAAAATTTACACCGATTCCACGGGCAATTTCTCGTTATTCTCAGCAGTAAGCTGTCTGCTTCACTCGGAGGCCTGATCGGACCGATCTCAAACCCACTGTATTCATTTGATTCGCTTTTCAAATTGCCATCCCCTCAGCCATTTAGTTTATTATAATCTGTGCTTCGGTAAACCATGATTTACTGGTAAACCCGAAGACACATAATAAGTAACTCGCGACCATTCTGAGTCAATACATATTCATAAGATGCATCGATATGCAAAAAGCGGCTGCCTATAAGCCAGCCGCTTTTATGTCAATATTTTATCCTATCTGGGGTATCGTTGAGAGCCCCTGTTTGAGCATTTCGTCTGTATACTCGAAATCCTTGAGCTGACCGGTCAGATGTGCCTCGTATGCAGACAGGTCAAAATGACCATGGCCCGAAAGACAAAAGAATATCGTTTTTGCTTCGCCGGATTCCTTGCATTCAAGCGCTTTGTTGATTGCAACTAATATAGCGTGTGACGATTCGGGCGCAGGAAGTATGCTTTCCGCTCTGGCAAACGTCACAGCCGCCTTGAATACCTCTGTCTGATGCACTGCGACTGCTGAGATGATCTTATCATAATAAAGCTGGGATAGCAACGGAGAATCACCATGATACCGAAGACCCCCGGCGTGGATACCCGCCGGCATAAAATCGTGACCAAGCGTATACATCTTTGCGATTGGCGCCATTTTACCGGTGTCGCCATAATCGTAAGCAAACAGCCCTTTGGTCAGTTTCGGGCACGCGGCTGGTTCCACAGCTATAAACTCAGTATTTGTACCATCTTTTATCTTATCGTGTACGAACGGGAATGCACACCCCGAAAAATTCGATCCTCCACCGTTACAGCCGATAATGATATCCGGATACTCGTCTATTTTATCAAACTGCTTCTTTGCCTCAAGTCCAATGATCGACTGGTGCAGTATTACGTGGTTTAATACACTGCCCAGTGCATAATGGGTATCCTCCCGCGATGCCGCGTCTTCTACCGCCTCAGATATCGCAATACCAAGACTCCCTAGCGAATCAGGATCTTTCTCAAGGATAGCACGCCCTACGTTCGTCGTTGTAGACGGGCTTGCAACAACCTCTGCACCGTATGTCTCCATCAACGTTTTCGTATATGGCTTTTGGTTATAGGAAACCCGAACCATATAGACGATGCATTCAATATCAAACATTGAACACGCAATAGAAAGTGCGGTCCCCCACTGTCCGGCCCCTGTCTCGGTAGATATCCTTTTGATTCCCTCGGCTTTATTGTAGAAAGCCTGGGCAATGGCCGTGTTTAGCTTATGGCTTCCCGATGGTGTCACGCCCTCGTATTTGTAATAAATTTTTGCCGGCGTGCCCAGCGCTTTTTCCAGCCTGTATGCCCGAACCAGCGGAGACGGCCGAAACGTCGCGTATATCTCTCTGACCTCTTTTGGGATGTCAATATACCGGTCTGTCGACACCTCCTGCTCAATTAAAGCCATCGGGAAAAGTGGCGCCAAATCCTTAGGCTCGACGAGCTGCATTGTCGCCGGATGCAGATACGGCGTTGGCTTAACAGGCATATCTGCCGCAATATTATAATACTGCTTTGGCAATTCATCTTCGGTTAAATAAACTTGGTTTGGAATCGTTTTATTCATGACTCTCATCTCCTCTAAAATGTTATTTTTGTTCCACAAAGAATAACATGTCTCGTCTCTTCTTTACTCATCTCATCTTTGCGGGCTTTGCCCGTAATTAAAGAAATGCATTCTTATAGAACTTTTTTTTAGTATAAATGACAGACAAGCCGGCTGTCAAGCATAAAATGAAAATATTTGAATCGACTTTTAAGGCAAATCTATTTACAGATACCAACATCCATATCCTTGCAAAACGGAGTATAGTAAACCTGTTTTAACACAAGCCCCCTTGCCGGGGCAGTCGCCCCTGCCTTAGCCCTGTCTTTGCTAAGAATAATGTCTTTTACATATTCGGGACAGACCTTTTTTTGCCCTACGTCAATCAGGGTGCCTGCAATAATGCGCACCATGTTGTATAAAAATCCCGATCCCGTCACGTCGATATAGATAAACGGCCCATTAGACGTTACTGAAAGAGTATATATCGTTCTGACTGTATCTTTTACATCGCTTCCGCTCGCACAAAAGCACACAAAATCATGCGTCCCCCTGATATACTCGGCAGCAGTCTTCATTGCACTTATATCCACTTTGCCGTAAATATGAGCCGTTATATTGCGGAATATCGCCGACGCATGGATATCGTTATAGAAAGTATATCTGTATGTTTTTGCCTTTGCGGAGTATCTTGCGTGAAAATCCTCTTCGACCTTTGCCGAATGCCTAACCCTGATATCAAACGGTAGCAGCCTGTTCATCGCGTAGCTGATCTTGTCTGGCGGTATCGTGCAATTCGTATCAAGATGCGCCACCTGTGCCTCCGCATGCACACCGGAATCCGTTCTGCCTGAGCCGTGAATTACAGCATACTCTCCGGACGCTTTTAAAAACGCCTGCTCCAGCACCTGCTGTACGGCTATACCGTTTGTCTGCCTCTGCCAACCTACATAGTTCGTACCATCATACTCGATAATAAGTTTAACACGCATATGCCAAACCCCCGTTACCGATGTTAATAGCCGAACGCCGCAAAGACGATCAGCCCCGCAACGATGGCGGCCGAAACGATATCACGGTAGTGCAGATGCAGTATCTTCATGCGGGTCCGGCCCTTTCCGCCATGATAGCATCTTGATTCCATCGCAAAGGCAAGCTCATCTGCGCGGCGGAATGCACTAACAAACAGCGGTACAAGCAGCGGCACCATACCAGTAGCTCGTTTCATCAAATTGCCGCTATCAAACTCGGCACCTCTTGCTGTCTGGGCTTTCATGATCTTATCCGTTTCTTCCAGCAATGTCGGTATAAACCGCATTGCGATTGTCATCATCATAGCGAGTTCATGAACGGGAAACCGTATGGCTTTCAATGGTTTCATCAGCCGTTCAAGTCCGTCGGTTAGCGCAATAGGCGATGTAGTCAGTGTCAGCATCGTTGTGGCCATAATTAAAAATATCAACCTGACGCCAAGGCGGATAGCGCTTAAAAACCCTTCTCGAGAAACACGGAATATCCACCACGAAAACAATTCTTCTCCGCCCGAATAGAAAAACGTATTTAGCACAAAAGTGAGCAGTATGATAAACCAGAGCGGCTTTAATCCTCTCAGCACGAATTTAATATTGACCCGAGAGAGCAGTATCGTCAATACAAGCAACGTAAACACAACAACATTTCCGATTACCGTATCGACCATGAATACAAGCACAATCACGGCCACCACCAAAACAAGCTTCATCCTTGCGTCCAGCCGGTGAATTATTGAATCTCCCGGAAAATATTGACCAAGCGTGACGTTCTTAATCATGTTTCTTCTTTCCCCATCATCTGTGCCAAATGGCTTTCCAGATTGGCTAGCCTGATGACGTTCTCTGGCAAGGGTTTGCCCCTTTGACGTAATTGCACAGCAATTTTGACAGCACTCGGAAGATCAAGCCCAACCTCTAATAGCTCCTTTTCTCTTAAAAACACCTTACAAGGTACATCATCCATAATGATTTTCGCTCCCTTTAATACAACTACGCGCTGAGCGTTCTCAGCAAGATCATCCATTGAATGCGTGATCATGATGATTGTTACGCCCTCGCGGTTAAGCCGTGTAATGAGGCGCATCAGATGTTGCCTGCCTTTCGGATCAAGTCCTGCCACCGGTTCGTCGAGTATCAGCACCTCGGGGTTCATCGCAAGCACCCCCGCAATCGCAACACGTCGTTTTTGTCCGCCCGAAAGCTCAAACGGTGATAGGCTGCTGATTTCATCAAAATCAAGCTCCACCAAAGCGAGTGACTGCCGGACGCGTTTCTCTATCTCTTCCTCAGAAATACCCGTCTTTAGCGGCCCGAAAGCGATATCCTTATAAACCGTTTCCTCAAACAGCTGATGTTCGGGATACTGAAAGACAACGCCGATCTGGCGCCTTAATGCTTTCCTGTCATAGCCTTTTTTATTAATGTCTTTTCCGCCTATCAAAACATTGCCGGATGTCGGTTTCAAAAGCCCCGCCATTAGACCAATCAGCGTCGTCTTCCCCGATCCGGTATGTCCAATAATGCCTACAAATTCTCCGTTATCGATGCGAATGCTGATATCATCTACAGCTTTTGCCTCAAAAGGCGTACCCGGCATATATGTATACGTCAGGTTCTCTAACACAATCGACATATCTCATCCACCAGTTCATCTATTGTAAGGGGGCACACACCCATGTTAAAGCCTTTGTTTTTCAGCCTGTGGTATAGATCGATATGAAGTGGAAAACTAAGATCTGCCTCAGCAATAACCGCTTCATTCGAAAAGACCTCCCTTGGCGTTCCGCTGAATACGACCTGCCCACCTGTCACCACAAACACCTTGTCCGCAAACAGCGCTTCTTCCATATAGTGCGTAATAAGTATAATCGTTTTACCCTGCTTGTTGAGCGCGGTGATCGTTTCCATAACTTCAGAGCGGCCTTCAGGATCGAGCATCGCTGTCGGCTCGTCAAAAATAATGATATCCGGGTGCATGGCCAGCACGCCCGCGATAGCAACTCGCTGCTTCTGGCCGCCCGAAAGCATATGCGGTGCACGCTCCTTAAACGCACTCATACCCACCTTAGATAGCGCAGCATCTACGCGCTTACGTATTTCGGCAGGTTCTATACCGATGTTTTCAGGCCCGAATGCGACGTCTTCCTCCACAATGGTTGCGACAAGCTGGTTATCCGGGTTTTGAAACACCATTCCGGCACATTTCCTGATGTCCCAGACTTTCTCTTCATCCTTTGTGTCCATGCCGTTTACTATCATGCTGCCTGAATCGGGCAGAAAAAGAGCGTTGATATGTTTTGCAAAGGTCGATTTTCCTGATCCGTTATGGCCGATGATCGCAATAAACTCACCCTTTTTTACAGACAGGGTAATGCCTGTCAGCGCAACGCTGATGCTGTTTTCACTGGTATAAGAGTATTTAACGTCCTTGGCTTTAACGATATCCATCATTTTCCTTTCAAGTTTTTATTTCCGCTTCTCAATTATACACGAAAAGGCTTTGAAAACAACCTTCCAAAGCCTTTTTTATGCGATCCCCAAAAAGCCAAGGCTTTTTGGGGCATGTTTCAAAAACTTACTAAATGAAAACATGAGAACTTTAGACAAGTTCTAAAATAACAACCTCAGAAGCGTCTCCACGTCTTGGGCCTTTCTTGATAATACGCGTATACCCGCCGCCTGTACCTAAGTCCTGAGCACGCTTATAATACTTTGGCCCATATTCACGAAACATCTTCTCGACCAAAGGATGTTTGACATCCTGGATGCGCTTTTGATAATCGAACTTGCTTTCCCCGTCTTTTTGCTGTTCCTGAATATCATACAAGTATTGCATCAGGCGCCTTCTCGCAGCAAGTTTAGACGCTGCATCATTGATCACTTCCTTTTTGATCTTCTTGTCGCCGTCGCTGACTTCTTTGACAACATTAACGGTATTCGCATATTCTTTTACTGCAATCGTGATCAGTTTTTCTGCAATGCTTCTTGTCTCTTTGGCTCTTGCAAGCGTTGTCTCGATCCTGCCATACCATAACAGGCCGGTAACAAGGTTTCTTAGCATTGCTTTCCTTTGATCCGACTGCTTATTCAGTTTTCTGTATCCAGCCATAATAGCCTCCTCGTTGCGACTGTGCGCATAGCTCCAATGCCCATAGCACAGTAAAAATTATTTTCTGTCAGCTGTCAGTCATCCATTCGGAGTGAAAGCCCAAGTGCAGCAAGCTTTTGCTCAACCTCTTCGAGCGACTTCTTTCCAAGGTTCCTGACCTTCATCATTTCTTCCGCATTGCGTTTTATTAGTTCTTCCACAGTATTGATCCCAGCCCGCTTGAGACAATTATACGAACGGACGGAAAGATCCAGCTCTTCGATCGTAATTTCGAGGACCTTTTCCTTTTTATCTTCTTCCGGCTCAACCATAATTTCCACATCTTGCACATGATCCGTTAGTTCGATGAACTGGGCAAGATGCTCGTTGATGATCTTTGCAGCTAAAGAAACGGCCTCATCCGACGCGATTGTTCCATTTGTCCAAAGCTCTAATGACAGCTTATCAAAGTCGGTGATTTGTCCGACACGCGTATCTTCAACCGTAAAATTTACCTTTCTCACCGGCGTAAACAGTGAATCCACCGGGATAACTCCAATCGGCATATCCCCTGTTTTGTTTTTATCCGCCATGGCATAGCCTCTGCCTTTTTCAACGGTGATCTCTATGTAGATACTGCTGTTTTTATCCAAAGTAGCGATATGCATATCAGGATTCAATATGTCGACATCAGCATCCTCGGAAATATCGCTGGCCTTAACTTCCTTTGGCCCGTGAACATCCAAAATCAGTGTCTTTGGCTCGTTGACATATAATTTGACCGCAAGACCCTTTAAATTCATCACAATATTGACAACGTCTTCGCTCACGCCTTCCATTGTTGAAAACTCGTGAAGCACGCCGTCGATTTTTACTCTCGTTACCGCCGCACCCGGCAGACAGGAAAGAAGTACTCGTCTCAGCGCATTACCAAGCGTAGACCCAAAGCCGCGCTCAAGCGGCTCCATCACAAATTTTGCATACGAATTATCACTTGACTGTTCCACGCATTGTATGTTTGGTTTTTCTATCTCTAACATAATAACCCTCCCGTTATAAACTCAAAGATTTTGAGGGCAACCGCTTTTATCTCATGCTACTTTGAGTAATACTCAACTATCAAGTGTTCTTCTATCGTCAGATCTATATCTTCCCTTGCCGGAGTAGCAATGACCCTGCCCGTTAAGTTTGCATTGTCCATCGTCAGCCAGCTTGGCATTGGGCGCGCTTCGCTCTCCCTCAGCTCTTTAAATCTATCCATATCGACTGACTTCTTCTTTATCACGACCTCATCGCCATCGCTTACTTGGTAAGACGGTATATCGACTTTTTTGCCGTTAACAAAGATATGCCCATGCAATACAGTCTGCCTTGCCTGAGCGCGCGACTCGCCCATTCCCAATCGGTATACTACGTTGTCAAGCCTTGATTCCAAGAGGCGCAAAAGGTTTTCGCCAGTATTGCCTTTCATTCTCTCCGCAATGCCGTAATATCTTTCAAACTGTGATTCAAGCATACCGTAAAGCCTTTTTACCTTCTGCTTTTCCCTCAGCTGCAATCCGTATTCAGATACTTTTCTTCTGCTTCTTGACTGCTGCCCCGGTGGAAGAGGACGCTTAACGACTGAGCATTTCCCCGAGTAACACCGGTCGCCTTTTAGAAAAAGCTTGCACCCTTCCCTACGGCAAAGACGGCAAACAGAATCTGTATATCTTGCCATTATAAAAAATCCTCCTTATACTCTCCTACGTTTTGGCGGACGGCACCCATTATGCGGTATTGGTGTCACATCCTTGATGAGGCAGATTTCAAGACCTGCTGTCTGAAGGGCCCTAATCGCCGCTTCACGTCCCGAACCTGGGCCCTTGACAAACACATCTACAAATCGAAGGCCATGTTCCATTGCGGCATTTGCGGCCTGCTCTGCTGCCTGCTGCGCCGCATATGGCGTGCTTTTCCTTGAACCTCTAAACCCTAGACCGCCGGCACTTGCCCAAGACAGCGCATTTCCTGCCGTATCGGTCATCGTGACAAACGTATTATTAAAGGAAGCGCGAATATGTGCCTGGCCGCGCTCAATATTTTTCTTCTCTTTGCGTTTTCTCGCAACCTTTTTTGGTTTAGCCATTGACTATCCTCACTTTCTCTTTCCGCCCGCTGTCCTCTTTGGGCCTTTTCTTGTTCGCGCGTTCTGTTTGGAGCTTTGCCCTCTTACCGGCAATCCTCTGCGGTGGCGGATGCCTCTGTAACAGCCAATCTCAATCAGACGTTTGATGCTCATTGTCACATCACGCCGCAGATCACCTTCCACCTTTAAATTCTTGTCGATATATTCTCTTAACTTACTGACATCCGATTCAGATAAATCTTTTACCCGCGTATCGGCGTCAACACCTGTCGACTCTAATATACTCCGGGACGTTTTCAGCCCGATACCGTAGATATAGGTCAGACCGATCTCTACCCTTTTATCCTTTGGCAGGTCAACACCAGCTATACGTGCCACTAACTTACACCTCCGAAAATTGTTATATAGAATCCATACGAATCAGGGTTTCCCCTTGCAGCCGCATCCGTATAATCATTCAACACTTACCCCTGAGTCTGCTTGTGCTTGGGATTCTTGCAAATGACCATTACCTTGCCATTTCGCTTGATTACCTTGCATTTTTCACAGATCGGTTTGACCGATGGCCTTATCTTCATTGTTGTCCATCCTCCTTTAGATATTAGCTCTTGCCCCGCCACGTAATACGCCCGCGTTTCAAATCGTAGGGAGATATCTCTACTGTGACTCTATCTCCGGGCAATATACGAATATAGTGCATACGCAGCTTGCCTGATATATGTGCCAACACCTTATGGCCATTTTCAAGTTCTACCTCGAACACTGCATTCGGAAACGCTTCCGTAACTTTGCCATCCATTTCAATCACGTCGCCTTTTGACAAGTTTGTTCCCCCTTTATGCATCCTTATAGCTATCGCTTGATCTTATCGCGCTTCGTATCTCTGCATCAAAAACCCGGGTGTCCTCTTTTAATTTACCCGCGATGCTGAAAAGCACGTCATGACAGAGTTTTAAGTGCTTTAGCTTTTTCTTTTTTGGCCTCTCTTTAGGTCTTAAATCTCCATCAACTATATATACATACTGTTCATCTATTATATCCAAAATCATAAAATATCTACCTTTGTCTCTACCGGCTGTCGATACGGCTACCCTTCCTATTTCAACAGGATATCCTACCACATCATTCCCTCCTTTGACCTACGGCCTGGTGAGGATAACGGGGCCATTTTGAGTCAGCGCCACCGTATGTTCATAATGTGCCGACAAGCTGCCGTCGATAGTGCATACCGTCCATCCATCAGGGCATGTATACGTCTCTTTGGCACCGTAATTGATCATTGGCTCTATTGCAAGCACCATACCGACTTCCAGCTTTGGGCCCTTTTTCCTGCTTATGAAATTGGGCACATTCGGTTGCTCATGCAGATGTTGCCCGATTCCATGACCGACCAGTTCCCTCACCACTGAAAAGCCGGCATCTTCGGCAGTCTTTTGCACAGCGGCGGATATGGCACAAAGCCTGTCTCCCTTTACAAAAGCCTTCATCCCTGCATAAAAGGCCTTTTCAGTAACATCGATCAAACGCGCGGCGTCTTCAGTGATATTACCGACTGTGTACGTTTTTGCACAGTCACTATGGTATCCCCTATATTTCGCGCCAAGATCAATACTGACGATATCCCCGTTTTTCAGCGCCCGGTCCCCCGGAATGCCATGTACAACCTCATCATTGATAGACGCATTAATCGTCGCCGGATACCCGCAGTATCCAAGAAACGAAGGAACCGCACCGCTTTTCTCTATATACCGTTTCGCAACAGAGTCAAGCTCATTGGTCGTAACACCCGGCCGTATTGCCTCGCCCACCAAATGTAGTGCCTCAGCGGCGATTTTGCCGGCAGCCTTCATAAACTCTATCTCGCGGTCAGATTTAAGTATGATCATTTTTCCATATTCACCACAGCCATGATCGCTTCCGTAATATTGTCTATACCTCCTGAACCCACAACATCATGCAATATTCCTTTTTGGGTGTAATATTCGATAAGCGGTCTTGTTTTTTCTTTGTAAACATTGATCCGTTTTTTAACGATATCTTCTTTGTCGTCTTCGCGCATGTACAAAGATCCCTTGCACCTTGGGCAAATCTTTTGATTGTCAAGCATCGATTCATGGTATGTCGCACCACATTCTCTGCATACACGCCGGCCACAAATCCTGTGTATCAACTTATCATCAGAGACGTATATGTTGATAACCAAATCAAGAGTCGTAAAACCCTCTAGTGCCTCGGCCTGCGACGTCGTCCTTGGAAACCCTTCCAGAATAAAGCCTTTTTGGGCATCGGTTCGTTTTGTGCGCTCCTTAACCATTGCAATAATCACATCGTCAGGTACAAAATCTCCATCATCCACATATTTTTTTGCCTCTATGCCCAATGCCGTGCCTTTTTTTATCTCTTCTCTAAGCATATCGCCAGTGGAGATATGAGCGATATCACATCGTGACGCGATCCTTGCGGCCTGAGTTCCTTTACCCGCACCAGGCGGGCCCATAAACATCAGTCTCATTTTGACACCTCTTTACTTTAAAAACCCTTTGTAATGCCTCATCATCAAATGGGATTCAAGTTGTCTGGTAGTCTCGAGCGAAACATTGACCATAATAAGCAGGCTTGTTGCACCAAATGCGGAAGCAAATCCGGCAATCGCGCTGATCCCAGTGGGAACAGTTGCGACAAGCGCCAGGAATATCGCACCAAAAAGCGTCACACGGACAAGTATTTTCTGTAGATAATCGGACGTTGGCTTGCCAGCTCTGATTCCCGGAATAAAACCGCCGTTCTGCTGCATATTCTTTGCCACATCCACTGTATTAAACGACACCTGTGAATAAAAGAACGTAAAGAAGAAGATCAGCAGCGCATACAATACAAGATACAGCGGTGTACCCGAACCCATCACCGAATCATAACCCTTCTGTGCCCCTGGCGAAAAAAGTCCGATAATCATACTCGGGAACTGTATTAGCGTGACTGCAAAGATCAGCGGAAGCACGCCCGATTGGTTGATCTTCATCGGTATATGCGTTGACTGCCCGCCATATATCTTGCGACCGATAACGCGTTTTGCATACTGTACCGGTATGCGGCGTTCACCAAGATCGATGAACGTAATCCCTGTTACAATGATAACAGCGGCGATCAATATCACCAAAATGGTAAGATACGATGTGGGATAGTTAGGATTCTGAGCCATCCTCAGCAAAGTTAATCCTTCCTGCGGGAGCCTTGAAATAATACTGATAAAGATAATCAGCGATACGCCGTTTCCTATACCGTTTTCAGTAATGTGTTCACCAATCCACATAATCAGCGCTGTACCTGCCGTAAGGCATAGCACGATCGTGATATGGTTGAGTATCATTGGCGTTCCCGTCTTAAGAATGGCTTCGCCGCCCAGCGCAAGAAGGATACTGATCGCCTGTATCAGACCAAGCAGCACGCCCACATAGCGCGTAATGGACGCGATTTTTTTTCTGCCTTCAGGGCCTTCTTTTGAAAGCCTCTCGAGCGGCGGAATCGCCATCGTCAGCAGGTTCATAATAATCGACGCTGTTATGTAGGGCGTGATACCCAGAGCAAACAGCGAGAAGTTTGAAAGCCCGCCGCTGAACAAGTCAAGAAATTGACCGAATGTACTGCTTTTAATCGTTTCGGCTACATACGTTACATCCACACCCGGTACAGGAACATGCGCACCGATTCTGTAGACAAGCAGCATCAACACGGTGTAGAGCATTTTTTTCCTGATATCCGGTACTTTCCATGCGTTTCGCAGCGTGCTAAACATTATTCAACCACCTCTGCCGTTCCTCCCGCGGCCACGATTTTATCTGTCGCCGACTTTGTAAACTTAGCCGCTTTTACGGTTAGCTTTTTTGTCACTTCCCCGTTACCGAGTATCTTTACGCCGTCATTGATCTTCCGTATCAATCTTTCCTGTTTTAGCAGTTCAGCCGTTATTTCCGTTCCGTTTTCAAATCTATCAAGATCCCCGACTTTCACTATCGAGTATTCTTTTGCAAATATATTTGTAAAACCTCTTTTGGGTAGTCTTCTTGAAAGAGGCATCTGCCCGCCTTCAAACCCTGGACGCACACCACCGCCGCTTCTTGATTTCTGGCCTGTCTGTCCACGTGTTGACGTCTTGCCCATACCGCTGCCAGCGCCTCTGCCAACGCGTTTTCTCTTTTTTTTAGCGCCCGGAGCCGGCTTCAATTCGTTTATTTTCACGACTTGCCCTCCTTTATTTATGCGTCCGACACCCGAACCAGGTGCGTCACTTTTTTAATCATACCACGAATGCACGCGGTGTCTTCATGTTCGACTGCTGCGCTTATCTTGCGTAGGCCCAGCGCCTCAAGCGTCGCTTTTTGGTCCTTCGCATAGCCGATTGGGCTTTTGATAAGCTGTATTTTAATCTTCGCCATGATGACCCCCTCCTTACCTCAACTGTTCAACGCTGATCCCGCGAAGCTTTGCATAATCTTCTGCCGTTTTCAACGCCTTTAAACCTTCAAGAGTTGCCTTTACGCAGTTTGTCGGCGTATTTGACCCTTGGGATTTTGTCTTGATATCCTTCACGCCCGCAAGCTCGAGAACAGCACGCGCCGGACCTCCGGCGATAACGCCCGTTCCTTCAGAGGCGGGGAGCAACAAAACCTTGCCTCTGCCGAATATACCGATGACCTCATGCGGTATTGTCGTTCCGACCAGAGGAACACGGATCATATTGCGTTTGGCTTTTTGTACAGCCTTTGCGATAGCATCGGGTATTTCCGCTGCTTTGCCAAGACCGGCACCTACCTGGCCCTTCTCGTCACCGACCACAACCAGCGCTGTAAAACGGAAATTCCTTCCGCCCTTTACAACCTTTGCAACACGGTTGACATAGACCAGTTTTTCTTTGAACTCCGATTCTTCTTCCTTCTTGAAGTTCCTTCTGCCACCGCGCTGCGTGTCTTTACGTACTTCGTTTTTTGTATCACCCTTCATGAATGCGTCGTTCCTTTGCACCAGATAAACCTCCTTTTAAAACTTGAGTCCGGCTTCTCTGGCGCCGTCTGCCAATTTTTGGACCCTGCCCGTATAGAGATATCCGCCACGGTCGAAAACGACCTGCTCTATTCCCTTGGCGAGTGCCTGTTTGCCTATTAATTGCCCCACTATCTTTGCGGCTTCCTTCTTGGTCTTGCCTTCAATATCCTTTTTCAACGAGCCGGAGAGCGTCGATGCGCTTATCATCGTTACGCCGCTCACATCGTCAATAAGCTGTGCATAAATATGGTTTGTGCTTCGAAACACATTAAGTCTCGGTTTTTCAGCCGTACCCGATATCTTGTTGCGCACTCTTAAATGACGTCCTTTTCTGACCGCATTTTTATCAACCTTGTTAATCATGCGTTGCCACCTCTCTACATTCCGGCCTTGCCGACCTTGCGCAGAACTTCTTCGCCCTGATACCGTATACCTTTGCCTTTGTAAGGCTCCGGCGGACGGAGACCGCGGATTTCTGCTGCAAACTGACCGACGACCTGCTTTGATATCCCAGATACTTTAATGATGTTGGTACCTTCCACATCCAGCTTAATGCCGTTTTGTTCATGTATTTCTATCGGATGGGAATGGCCAACATTAAGAACGATCTTATTGCCGCTCTTTTGCACCCTGTACCCAACCCCGATGACTTCAAGCGATTTGGTAAATCCTTGCGTTAAACCCGTCACCATATTGGCAATCAGCGACCTCGCTAAACCATGCATCGCCCTGTCATTTTTATCATCAGATGCGCGCTTTACATAGACCGCACCGTCTTCTATACCCACTTCGATTCCTGACGGTATTTTCTCAGTCAGCTCGCCCTTATTGCTTTTAACCCGAACCACGTTTCCGTCTTCAAGCGTAACCGCGACGCCTGACGGAATCGCAATGGGCATTTTACCTATTCTCGACATTTTTATCTCCTCCGCAAAAGCGTTACAAAATCAGACCCAGATCACCAGACGTAAGCAATAACTTCTCCGCCAACACCGTTTTGTCTGGCATCCCTATCTGTCATAATCCCTTTAGATGTGGATATGATAGCAATACCAAGGCCGCCGAGGACTTTTGGAACATCGTCTTTATTGGCATACACCCTAAGCCCTGGTCTGCTGATTTTCTTAAGACCGGTAATAATGGATTCGTCTTTGTTGCCATACTTTAGCGTAATACGGATCACACCCTGAGGGCCTTCCTCTTTATATTCATATCCCTTAATAAAACCTTCCTTCAGAAGAATTCCGGCAATGGCCTTCTTCGTCTTGGAAGCGGGCATATCAATCACTTCATGCTTGGCTCCAAGCGCATTACGGATACGGGTTAGCATATCCGCTACAGGATCAGTTACAGGCATATCAAATTACCTCCTTATTTCATCAAACACAAGCGCATTACCAGCTTGCTTTTCGCACGCCGGGTATCTCGCCTTTATAGGCAAGGTCCCTAAAACAGATACGGCAAACGCCATACTTACGAAGAACCGCGTGCGGTCGCCCACAGATACTGCACCGCGTATAGTTCCGAGTGGAGAACTTAGAGCCCTTTTGCTGTTTGTTAATCATCGATTTTTTAGCCACTTTACAACCTCCTTAGCGTTTAAAGGGCATTCCGAGCAAACCAAGAAGCTCTCTTGCTTCCTCATCTGTCTGCGCCGTTGTTACCATAATAATATCCATACCGCGGATCTTGTCGACATTGTCGTAGACGATCTCAGGAAATACTAGCTGTTCTTTTAGTCCCATCGCAAAGTTGCCTCTGCCATCAAACGATGTCGAAGATATACCCCGAAAGTCTCGTACACGCGGAAGCGCGATATTCATTAATCTGTCAGCAAATTCAAACATTCGGTTTCCGCGAAGCGTCACCTTTGCACCGACTTTCATGCCTTCGCGCAGTTTAAAATTGGCAACGCTCTTTTTAGCTTTAGTCACGACCGGGCGCTGTCCTGAAATTACCGTCAGATCGTTTACAGCCGACTCGAGGCTTTTCGGATTGTCTTTTGTATCCCCAAGCCCCATGTTGATTATGATTTTCTCAAGTTTAGGCACCTGCATGACGTTCTTATAGCCGAATTTTTTCATCAGGGCCGGCACTGCTTCGCTGATATAAGTATCCTTTAACCTTGGCATTAATCCAATCCTCCCTTACTTGTCAAACGTCTCGCCGCATTTTCTGCACACGCGCACTTTACTTCCATCATCTAAAAGCTTATAGCCAATACGCGTGGCTTTGCTGCATTTGGCGCAGACAAGCATGACATTGCTGGCATGAAGCGGCGCTTCCTGACGGATAATACCGCCTGGTTTGCCTTGCCCCTTGGGCTTTTCGTGCTTTGCTACTATGTTGATTTTTTCAATGACAACCCTGCCTGTTTTTGGCTCAGCAACAAGCACCTTGCCTTTTTTCCCTTTTTCTTTGCCGGATATAACAACGACTCTGTCATCCTTTTTAATATGCATTCCTGCCATTTTTGTCCTGCCTTCCTATAAAACCTCGGGCGCCAGAGAAATAATCTTCATATATTCTTTCTCCCTCAGCTCCCTCGCTACAGGCCCGAAAATACGCGTGCCTTTAGGCTGTTTCTGTGTATCGATAATCACTGCGGCATTATCGTCAAACCTGATATACGATCCGTCCTTACGCTTTACGCCGTACATGCTGCGTACGATAACCGCCCTTACGACATCCTTTTTCTTGACAACGCCGCCCGGTGTTGCCGATTTGACCGACGCGATAATCACGTCTCCTATATTCGCCGTTACCCTTTTTGAGCCGCCGAGAACTTTGATGCACTGTATCTCTTTGGCGCCCGAGTTGTCGGCCACTTTCAAGCGTGTTTCCGCTTGTATCATATCATACGCCTCCCTTTATTATCTTGGCTACTTGGCAGCCTCAACAACCTCTACAAGTCTCCATCTTTTTTGTTTGCTTAACGGGCGAGTCTCGGTGATCAGTACTTTATCGCCGATTTTTGCAATGTTGCCTTCGTCGTGTGCCTTATACTTTTTGGTGGACTTGATCGTCTTGCCATAAAGCGGATGCTTAGACATACGTACAATCTCAACTACCACCGTTTTATCCATTTTGTCACTGACAACGATACCTGTTCTCGATTTACGGATTCCTCTATCTGACATAAGCATTCTCCTTAGCTCTGCGCTACGCTTTTAAGCTCGCGCTCTCTCAATATCGTCTTGACCCTGGCAATGTCTTTTTTGGTCTTCATAATGACCATCACATCTCCAAGCTGGCCTGTGGCATTCTGGAAACGCAGGTTAAAGAGCTCTTGTTTTAAATCCTTGAGCTTACCCGTCAGCTCCTCATTCGTCATCTCGTGCAGTTTGCTAGCTTTCATCCTGCTCACCACCTTCTTCGTCCTCTTCAGCGCTCGGAACTTCCTCTACCGCTTGCTTAAAGCTCATCTTAGAGAACGCCTCCGCGTCAAAATCCTCATTCTTTACGATCTTGCATTTAATCGGAAGCTTATATGCTGCAAGCCGGAGGGCTTCTCGCGCAATCTCTTCGGATACGCCGGCTATCTCAAACATGACTCTGCCTGGCTTTACGACAGCGACCCAGTATTCTGGAGATCCCTTACCCGAGCCCATACGCGTTTCGGCCGGCTTTTCGGTTACCGGTTTGTGCGGGAATATCTTAATCCATACATGCCCGCCTCTTTTGATATATCTTGTCATCGCGATACGCGCTGCTTCGATTTGGTTGCTTGTGATCCACGCAGGCTGCATTGCCGCAAGGCCGTATTGACCGTAACTAACTGCAGCACCCCGTGTGGCTTTGCCTTTCATCCGGCCGCGGTGTACTCTTCTTCGCTTAACCCTTTTTGGCATTAACATTTTTGCTGCCTCCTTCCGGCATTTTAAACTTGTCCCTAAGTGGGTTCCCAAGTATTTCGCCTTTATATATCCAGACTTTGCAGCCTATTTTTCCGTATGTCGTATTCGCTTCGGCAAAACCGTAGTCGATATCGGCGCGAATCGTCTGAAGCGGTATAGACCCGTCATGATACTTTTCGCTCCTTGCGATCTCGGCACCCCCGAGACGCCCGCTGCACATAGCTTTTATGCCGAGCGCTCCGCCTTTCATTGCCCTACCAATACTCTGTTTCATTGCGCGCCGGAACGAAATCCTACGTTCAAGCTGTGATGCAATATTCTCTGCTACCAGCTGAGCATCAATATCGGGACGCTTTACCTCCATTATGTTGAGTATCACGTTTTTGCCAGTCTGTTTGGATAACTGGTTCTTTAGTATCTCCACGCCCTGTCCGCCTTTGCCGATTACAATACCCGGTTTTGCGGTATATATGCTGACCGTCAGCTTGTTTGACGCTCTTTCCGTCTCGATCTTAGAAATGCCTGCTGTATAGAGCTGTTTTTTCAGCTGTTTTCTGATCTCGTTATCTTCTTTGATGTTAGTTGCGAAATCGCCTTTCTTTGCAAACCAGCGCGCATTCCAGTCCTTGATAACGCCTACGCGCATCCCATGAGGATGAACTTTTTGACCCATTATGATTCCTCCTTGACAGCACTGTCGAGTATGATGGTGATATGGCTTGTTCTCTTGCGTATCCTTGAAGCCCGGCCTTGCGCTCTTGGTCTAAAACGCTTCAGCGTAGGTCCCTGGTCCGCAAAGGCTTCTGCGATATATAGGTCATCCCGAAGCAGTCCCTGATTGTTCTCTGCATTTGCGATCGCAGAATTCAGGAGTTTTTCCACAACAAAGCTTGCTGCCTTGGGTGTAGCTTTCAGCAATGCGATGGCTTCCGCCACACTTTTTCCGCGGATAAGATCAATTACTAGCTTGACCTTGCTCGAAGAAATACGGATATATCTGACTTTGGCCATTGGCCTTTTGTCTTTTTGTTCCAATCTTTTTTCAGCTTTTTCTCTTTGACGCGTTGCCATTGATTACTCCTCTCTGGTTACCTGGAGCCGGACTTTTTATCGCCCGCATGCCCACGGAAGGTCCTGGTTGGCGCAAACTCGCCCAACTTATGTCCGACCATGTCTTCTGTCATATATACGGGAACGAATTTCTTGCCATCATGGACGGCAAGCGTATGCCCGACCATGTCCGGAAATATCGTCGATGCCCTGGACCATGTTTTAAGCACTTTCTTTTCGTTTTTTTCGTTCATCTGCTGCAGTCTACCAAGCAGCTTCCGATCCACGAAAGGCCCTTTTTTTACTGATCTGCTCATAAAATACTACTCCTTTTCGCTGCCTTTTGGCACTACTTGTTTCTGCGCCTGACGATATATTTATCCGAAGGATTTCTCTTCTTTCTCGTCCTATATCCAAGAGTCGGCTTGCCCCAAGGGGTCACAGGTCCCGGACGCCCGATCGGCGCTTTACCCTCGCCGCCGCCATGCGGATGGTCTACAGGATTCATTACAGAACCTCTGACGGACGGCCGAAAGCCCAAATGGCGCTTCTTGCCGGCTTTTCCAAGATTCACATTTTCCTGTTCAATATTGCCGACTTGGCCGATCGTGGCCTTTGCATTCAATAGCACCATGCGCACCTCACCGGATGGAAGCCTCACTTGCGCGTAGCCACCCTCTTTTGCCATTAGCTGTGCCGCGTTTCCGGCGCTCCTTACCAGCTGTCCGCCTTTGCCCGGCATTAGCTCGATATTGTGTATCAGCGTACCCATCGGAATATCTTTTAAGCACAGCGCGTTACCCGGCTTGATATCTGCGCCTTGGCCCGACATAATGGAATCGCCGACACTAAGCCCGTACGGCGCTAGAATATATCTTTTCTCTCCGTCCGCATAAGAAAGGAGTGCGATATTCGCCGTTCTGTTTGGATCATATTCAATCGTTGTAACCTTTGCGGGAATGCCGTCTTTGTTTCGTTTAAAATCAATGATCCTATATTTTCTCTTCGCGCCGCCGCCTCTATGACGGATGGTAATTCGGCCGTTTGCATTTCTTCCGGCCGTCCTTTTAATGGGCGTGAGAAGCGACTTTTCGGGAACCGTACATGTAATTTCCCCAAAAGCAGAAACCGTCATGCCACGTCTGCCCGGTGAAGTCGGTTTATATTTCTTAATCGCCATGTTGCATTCCTCCTAAAACTACTGCGCCAGCGAATCAAAGAACTCGATTGTCTTGGAATCGCGCGTCAGCGTCACAAACGCTTTTTTCGTCTCGGGTCTTCTGCCGATATTATAACCCTGCCTTTTAAGCTTGCCGATCTGACGAAGCGTATTGACGGTTTTTACTTTTACGCCAAAAACCTCTTCAACCGCTTTGCGTATCTCGGTTTTTTTTGCTCTGATGTCTACAATAAACGTATATTTTTTGTTTGCGATATCGTCATAGCTTTTTTCAGTCAATACCGGCTTTTTTATGATATCTCTCGAATCCATTACGCAAAAACCTCCTCGACTTTTTTAACGGCTTCTTTTGTAATGATGAGCTTTTCGTAATTAACAAGATCGTGCACATTCAGGCCGTCTGCCGTCGATGTTTTAATGCCCTGTATGTTTCCCGATGCGCGCACGACATTCTCATCGTTGCCGCATGTGACGACAAGCGCTTTGGCTGCACCAAACGTACCTAATATGCCCGCCATAAGCTTGGTTTTGGGCGCCTTAAGATTTAAGTCTTCAAGCACAATGATATCCTTGTCCGTCACTTTCATTGAAAGCGCGCTCTGAATCGCGAGCCGCCTTACCTTTTTGTTCACCTTCTGAGAATAATCCCTCGGCTTCATCGCAAATGTCACGCCACCTTTTCTCCAGATAGGCGAACGGCTTGAACCATGCCGGGCGCGGCCCGTTCCCTTTTGTCTCCAGGGTTTTGCGCCGCCGCCGCTAACCTCAGAACGGGATAGTACGTTCTGCGTTCCCTGACGCCTATTTGCAAGCTGGGCCACGACCACCTGATGTATCGCGGCTTCGTTTATATCAACGCCAAACACTTCATTTTTTAAATCCATTTCACCGATCTCGGTGCCATCTGTCTTATATACCGGTACTTTAGGCATTCGTCTCACTTCCTTTTCTTCAGCTCTGCTTGATCGCTTTGGTAATCGATAGCAATCCGCCGCGCGCTCCCGGAATTGCACCTTTTACAAGCAGCACGTTTTTATCCGTGTCAACGCCGACCACTTCGATGTTCTGAACCGTCACCGTCTGCGCACCGCCGTGTCCCGGCAGTCTTTTTCCCTTGATGACCCTCGAAGGATCAGCGCATGCGCCAATGCTGCCCGGTCTTCTCTTGTTGCGTGAACCATGCGTCATCGGTCCACGCGCGCTACCGTGCCGGGCAATCACGCCCTGAAAACCTTTGCCTTTAGATGTGCCCTGTATATCGACAATATCACCTTTTTCGAAAACGTCGACCCTAATCTGCTGTCCAAGCTGATACGCTTCGGTATCGTCCACATGGTATTCACGCAGATTGCGCTTTAAAGGCGCTCCCGCTTTTTTAAGATGTCCCGCAACCGGCTTTGTCACAAGATTTTCCCGGATATCGCCAAACCCTACCTGTATCGCATTGTACCCGTCCGTCTGTACGGTTTTCTTTTGCGTAACAACGCAGGGCCCCGCTTCCACAACGGTAACGGGAACGACCGTTCCATCCTCTAGGAATAACTGCGTCATTCCTAATTTTTTTCCAATAATTGCTTTCATCTGTCACACCCCCTAGAGCTTTATCTCTATATCGACACCTGAAGGCAAATCAAGCCTCATCAAAGCATCTGTCGTCTTGGATGTGGCTTCCAATATATCGATAAGCCTTTTGTGCGTCTTGATCTCAAACTGTTCCCTCGAGTCCTTATATTTATGCGGAGCACGAAGTATAGTGACGACTTCTTTTTGTGTGGGCAGCGGGATAGGTCCTGAAACCTTTGCACCCGTCCGCTTTGCCGTATCCACAATCTTCATCGCCGATTGGTCGATCAGGTTATGGTCATACGCTTTTAGTTTGATTCTGATCTTTTGACTGCTCATTTTTTTCCTCCTTACGCTAGCGTCCCGTATACACATAGCCGTGTGTGTCATATGCTTTTACTCGCGGCATGTTTGTGCCGCGGATCGCCGTCCTCTTTATGGGACATACAGTCTGCGAGAATTACCCGGAAAGCGATTTGTTCCAGCAACCTCCCGCATCAACCTGTTTTAGTGCACATTCGTAAAATGCGCAACGTGTGGATTATATAATAAATGATCATTAAAAGCAAGGGTTTTTTTGTCGATAATTTTATTCTTTTTTAATTATGCTCAAAGGCTTCTTTATATCTTTCTGTAAACATTTCTGATACGCCGCGATGATTGACTTGCTTTGCAGCTATCATGTATAATCGTTTCATTAAAGACAACAACGAGGAGAAATAAATTGAAAGAACTGAAAAGCACAGAGCTACGTCAATTGTATTTGGACTTTTTCAAATCAAAAGGCCATGCGATCATACCGTCCGCATCCTTAATACCCGAGAACGATCCGACCGTACTTTTCACGACAGCCGGGATGCATCCTCTCGTGCCATATCTTTTAGGTGCCTCTCACCCGGAAGGACAGCGCCTTGCCAACGTGCAAAAATGTGTGCGTACAGGGGATATCGACCAGGTTGGCGATCTATCCCACTGCACGTTTTTCGAAATGCTCGGCAACTGGTCACTCGGTGATTATTTTAAAAAAGAAGCGATAGCATATAGCTTTGAATTTTTAACATCACCAAAATGGCTGGGTGTTGATAAGGATAGGCTCTACTTTACTTGCTTTGCGGGCGATGAGGACGCTCCTAAGGATATAGAGTCGGCTAAAATCTGGAGAAGCCTCGGCGTTGACGAAAGCCATATTTTCTTCCTTAATAAAGAGCACAATTGGTGGGGGCCTGCCGGCATGACCGGTCCGTGCGGACCGGATACCGAAATGTTCTTTGATACAGGAATCCCGCCCTGCTGCGATACGTGCAGCCCGGCCTGTTCATGCGGTAAATATCTGGAAATATGGAATGATGTATTTATGGAATACAATAAGACCGCAGAAGGAAAGTTTGAGCCGTTGGCTCAAAAGAACGTGGACACCGGTATGGGGCTTGACCGCACCGTCACAATATTACAGGGTAAAGCGTCTGTTTATGATACGGATATATTTGAAAATGTGCTTGGCGAGATTGCCGCGCTATCGGGCAAAAACTATTCGGATGACAAAGAAACGACAAAAGCGTTCCGAATCATTGCCGACCACGTACGATGCGCTACGTTCATCCTCGGTGATGAAAAAGGCGTTACTCCCTCGAATGTTGACCAGGGCTATGTTCTTCGCCGGCTGATACGGCGCGCCGTCAGATACGCACTGCGTCTAGGTATACCCGAGCTCTCTCTTCACAAAATCGCCAAATCCGTGATCAGTCAGTACAAAGATGTTTACCCCGAGCTCAAAAAAAACGAGTCGCATATCGTGAGCGAACTGAATCTGGAGGAGGAGCGGTTCCAGCGCACAATCAGACAGGGGCTTAAGGAATTTGAAAAGCTTAGATCAAGGCTTAAAAGTAGCACTATTTCGGGAAAAGACGCATTTCGCCTATATGATACGTTTGGGTTTCCGCTCGAGTTCACTTTGGAAATCGCACATGAACACGGATTTGAAGTCGATCAGAAGGGGTTTGAAGAAGCTTTTCTTAAACATCAGGAAATTTCGAGTGCAGGTGCCCAGCAACGATTTAAGGGAGGTCTTGCGGATACCGGGGAAGCAACAGCACGGCTGCATACCGCGACACACCTGCTTCATGCAGCGCTTAGGGCGGTGCTTGGCAACGATGTCTCTCAAAAGGGAAGTAATATCACACCGGAGAGGCTAAGATTTGATTTCTCGTATCCGAGAAAAGTCGAAAAGAACGAGCTTGCAGAAATCGAACGGCTTGTTAATAACGCGATCGATGCAGGGGTCGACGTCATCTGTGAGGAAATGAGCGTAGAGGATGCAAAACAAAGCGGTGCGATCGGTCTTTTTGAATCCAAGTATGGCAATATCGTCAAGGTATATTCGATGGGCGATTATTCCAAAGAAATCTGTGGCGGCCCGCACGCAGAAAACACGCGCAATCTTGGCCGGTTCCGGATACAAAAAGAACAGTCAAGTTCCGCTGGCGTAAGGCGAATCAAGGCTGTTTTAGAGGATTAATTAAAAATTTATAGAAATAAGGACGGCTCATCGTCCTTTTTTTGATAAGCAAATTGCTTAATACGGTTTGATGAACATCTGCGTCCAGTAAAGCGTGCCGTTGGATGCTTTTGCAACGCCGATGCCGATTTGCGTATACGCTCCAGAAAGTATGTTTGCACGGTGCCCCGACGAGTTCATCCACGTGTTCATAACCTCGGATGCAGTCCTTTGGCCGTATGCGATATTTTCGCCTGCCGCGCTGAACCTTAAACCGAATTTCTCCATCATTTGAAAAGGAGATCCGTATGTCGGAGAATAATGAGAAAAATACCCCTTGTCGATCATATCCTGGCTCTTAAATCTTGCAACTCGGGCAAGCTCACTGTTATACTTTAAAAGCTCGATTCCACGGTTTGCCCGTTCCTTGTTAACAAGCTCAAAAACCTGCTGTTCGTAGCTTAATAGCGAATTGGTGTCGGGTATCAGCACTGTCTGTCCAACATATATCCGCGAGATATCAGTGATATTCGGGTTTGCCTCTTTAAGCTGGGCCACGCTAATTTCAAATCTATTTGCTATACCCCAAAAAGTATCCCCATTCTGTACGGTATAACTGACAAACTTGGATGATGGTATCGTGATCTTTTGCCCGATATATATCAGTGATGAATTTTTTATAGAAGGGTTAGCCGCCATAATGTCACTGACGGTCACATTATAAGTCCTTGCAATTTTGGAGAGCGTGTCTCCGGACTTTACCGTATAGACGCTTGCGGCAAGACAAAAAGACGAAGTCATAATAATGATGATGATAACAACCAACACCACTTTTAAAATCTTTTTCATTTTATATTAATTTAAGTGCACTCCTTTCTTTAATACTACACAATTATTTTGTGTCTATTTAAAATAATTATTTACAAAGAAATTATTATTCTTACCAGCAACACATTCGACTAGCTAGCTTTTTCATAGTGCGGCACTTCAGTGCCAAAAACCAATATATCTTTGCATTACAAAGGAATCGAGGCATGTATCAATAAAATATTCGCATTTAAATCTGCTCCAGGGGTCAACAAAAAACCCTTCCGCCCGAAACCGCGAAAGGGTTTTTAATTACATATAAATCTCACCTATATATATTGAAATAAAACCATATAGGCAGGAATGCTGACCACTGCGGCAATTGTTGTCCAAACAACATTTTTTGTGGCATATTCGACGTCTGCACCATACAGCTCGGCGATAATAGATGTCATCATAACAACAGGCAACCCGGTCTGTACTGTAAATACGTTTCTCATCAAAATGAGATCAGGCGTTGCCCCTGCCGGAGAAACGATTGATATCGCAAGCAAGCAAACAGCAAAGCAAAAACCGGGTACAAACAGATACCGGCCGAACAACACAACAGCGACCCCTTTTTCGAACTTCATTCCTTTAAGACCGATAAAGTAGATGATTGATCCCATAAACATCAGTGACAGAGGAGTAGTCATGTCACCGATATATTTCGCCGCCGTTATAATAGTATCGGGGAGTTTTATTCCCGACAGCACGATGGCAAACATGACAAGTATCGTGACAATCGGCACAGAGATAATTTTTTTTAAAAGATCCTTGATTGAAATCCTGCTGCTGGTTTCACCTTTAATAAAATCAGCGTCTCTACTAATAGCGTAAAAGCCAAGCAGGAAAAAGAACGTCGTGCTGGATAAGTAATAAAAGATCGCATACGGCATGCCGGACTCTCCAAAAAGCGCCATTGTAATAGGAAAACCGACAAACATACTGTTTGAAAACGAGAACAGTACGGTAAAAACACCCTGCCGCGTCTTAGGCACCTTGAAAATAATTGCAACAAGCTTGGCAATGTAATACGTAACAGGGACAACGATAAAAATAATCAGCAGCGGCAGCCACGAATCAAAAAGCTGCTGCCTCGAAAAGCTTGTCGAAAGAGAGTAGACGAGCGTGCACGGCGCTGTTAAATTGATAACGAGTTTGGGGAAAACCTTCGCAACGTCTCTTGAGATCCATTTTCTCCATGATATGAAAATACCGACACCGACCATTATAAAAATAATAACAACCGCTTCTATTGCTTGCCAGATCATTCAGTCGCACCTATCGCTGCAAAACGCATTATATATGGCCCTTATCGCTTTTTCGAAATCCTCTTCATCCACCCCCACGATGATGTTGATCTCGCTCGAACCCTGATCTATCATTCGGACATTTACGTTGCTTTGTGCAAGTGCTGAAAACAGCCTTGCTGAAACGCCGATCGTACGGATCATTCCCCGTCCCACTGTTGCGATTAATGCAAGACCTTTGAACACTTCCATAGAATCCGGTTGGCATAAGTTGTATACGTCATCCAAAAGCTGTGATTGTTTTCCTTCAATCTCGCTGTTTGCCAGAACGACTCCCAGCGTATCTATACCTGAAGGCATATGTTCGAAACGGATATTGTTTTTCTCGAGCGCGGTCAAAATGCGCCGGCCGAATCCCAGTTCCGTGTTCATATTAGCTTTCTCAACCGCAATAACCGAAAAACCCTTTTTCCCCGCAATTCCTGTAATAATGCCAGAATGGTTGTCATTTGCATTAGGCACGATCAGCGTTCCCGAATCGT
>JBMNOU010000009.1:0-41778 GCA_050943215.1 Christensenellales bacterium
TGTTCGTATTCTTAATATGAATTGGAATGTTTGCCTTAAACACAGGGAAGATCGCATCTTCGTGCAAGACCGTTGCGCCCATGTAAGACAATTCCCGAAGTTCCCGATATGTTATTTTTTTAATTACTTTCGGATTTTCGACAATACGCGGATCGGCCATTAAAAACCCGGGTACATCCGTCCAGTTCTCATATACACTGGCCCTGGCCGACCGAGCGACAATGGCGCCTGTGATGTCCGAGCCGCCTCTCGAAAAAGTCTTGATCGTACCGTCAGGCATACTGCCATAAAACCCAGGTACAACCGCGCGGTTTGAATGGCGGAGCCTTCCGCGCATAACCGTTCTTGTTTTTTCAGGTTCATATAAACCGCTGGCATTGAAGAATACAGCCTCAGCCGAATCAATAAAATCATACCCTAGATAATCGGCAAGAATAATCCCGCATAGGTATTCGCCTCTGCTAACCGTGTAATCCTCTCCGGCACCCGTTAAAACGTCCTGCTTGACTTTTTCCAAATAGTTTTCTATATCAATACCGATACCAAGACCATCGCGTATACCCACATAACGCGAATATATCTGATTGTATATCGGTTCAAAATCTTCTTTGCGTTTTACTGCGTTATAAAACTCATACAATAGGTCTGTAACCTTTGAGTCTTTGTCAAACCGTTTGCCGGGAGCGGAAGGAACAATATACTTCCTCTGTGTGTCCATATCGATAATCTTTTTTACTTTCTTTATCTGAGAGGCATCAGCCAAAGAACTTCCGCCAAATTTACATACTATCATTATTTTTCTCTCTTCCGCCCAAATAAGCCCTTCTTCGGCTTGCGGGAATACCTTTTGTTTTCCTCTATCTCCATCGCATCTCCAGCCGCGTAATCCTCTGTTTGCAGATCGTGGGATGGCTGCTCAACGATTTGCGTATCATCCTGTTGTGGAAGAAGGCTCTCTTCCTGTTCAGGCTCTTCTTTTGCCTCGACAAGTAGTCTGCATTCAAAATAATAGCGTTTCTCCTCCGCATTACCCAATGAGAACGATTTTCTCGGAAGAACACCATACTCGATTACGGATTCGAAAAGACTTTCTTTCGTCATCGGTTCCATCATAAATCCAAGACATGCATGACCTTTCGCAAGCTCGTGGAATTCCTCATCCCCATGGATATAATCAATCTCGGCCCTGGGGAACTCTTTTAACAGTTTATCAAGGGCAAGTGTAAGTGTAACAGACAGCAGATCATGCGGCGGATTTGCAATCTCGATACGTCCTTTTGACATTTTCGATTCAAAAAGAATGGACTGTACGCCCTCTTTTGTATGTACTTTTGCTCCTCCTCTGGTATACATCATACGTGCTTTAAGACCCATGCCGCTTAAAATCGATACAAGGGTTCTTAACGCATTTGGCGCCTCAATATTAAAAAGCACCCGGTGTATCGGATTCATCGAAATACCATTGTCATAAAGATTGATTACCTCAACTAGAGCATATCGCAATGGACTGTTTTGCCGCTGTTCTTCTGTCATTCCAGCCTTTTGTTTATCCCATACCGCTTTTGCAGACACAAGCGAATGGTTGCCATCTCCTACTGCAAACAACATACCGTCTTGCGATTTTAGTCTTAATCTATCGAGCGCTTCGATAATTCCATCCTGAATTTGCTCATCGTCAATAAACCAGCCTTTGATATGTCCACCATCCTGTATCAACGAAGTATCATACACTTTGCTGTATTTATCCCTTGCCTCATAAACAGGCCCGATCACGGTATTTTTAATATCGTTGATCATCAGCATCACATGAGGGCATTCGAGAACTGCCTCTTCCCTCAGCTTCATTCGGGGCGGTATTCTTTCTATCACCGTCTGCTCGGTCGCACGTATCAAAGGCTTTTTTGTATGATCAATATCGTATTTTTCAAGGTCGACCGCCAGCATGATACCCACGCGTGTCCCATAAGACGTTTTTCGTTCAACAAGTATCACGCCTTTCGGAAGACGCACTAATACAGCATCTTCAATATAATTGCTCATTGTCTCTTTTGCGTGAGCAATTCTTTCATCGATATCTTCGTCCTTTAAAAACACTTCGGGAAGAATAATGTGCAATGTGGATGGCGACCCGCCAACTATCTTGCTTGTCTTTATCCAATAATCCTCATTCGAAGTAAACTGGTCGCATGCAACCACAGCCCACTTTTTTGGGTTTATCTTTTCTTCCGGGATGAGAATTTCCGGAAAAATAATCCCTACCTGTTCCGATTTACCCATCAAACCCTCCTGTATATATTAAAAAATCAATTATTACAAGTTTATTATCCTGTCCGAAATATACATACGGTAAATATAACACACTCGCCAAACGGATTCAAGATAAGCATATAGCTTTTTTAGCATGGCATGAATAGCTCTTTTGGCACGGCAAAAATGCTGTGTGAAACTTTATCTTTATTAATTCTCTGGCAAAAACAACAGTGCATAGATTCTTTTGTTATATTGCCCCGAATAAAAGCTGACACTGGTTTTTCAGTGTCAGCACGCGCAATTTTATTTAATCTTTGTATCTGCCTTAAAATCTGATACCGCTTGATTATAAGTTTTCAAAATAATAAACTACGTTAAGCCCGGCTTCCCACTCGCCGATTAATGCAGACCATGCATTACCTTGCAAAGAATGCTGCAGCTCGTCATAAATCTCATCTTTGACGTTATCGAAAGACACGGCACCTTCAGGTTCGTCGGCGGTATATTCAATGATATGGTATCCGAAATCAGATGGAACCAGATCCGTCCTGGTACCGATGTTTTCAAGAGACATCGCCGCTTGCGTAAACGATTTAACGTAATCGGTCGTGCCCTCCACAATGGGATATCCTTTAGCATTCATCCCGGGGTCTTCGTTATATTGCTCTATCGCTTGATCAAAAGTCAACCCTCCGGATTGCAGCTTACTAAGCACATCCTCCGCATTTTGGCGGATCTGCTGAAGGCCGTTCTGCTGCACTACATCCGCCTGGTCGTTATATCCCGCCTCTCTCAAAGTGCTGATCGCGTTTTTTGTATCTTCGTCAAAAGCAATCAATACCTGCTTGACCCAACGCACGCCCGCCGGCACATAATAGGCCGTACTGCCGTAAAGGAAGTCCGATATATATATGGTCGGGTCTGCGCCGATTGTTTCCTTATCGGAAGCAACATTTTCATCATATTTCGCCTTGACATCTTGCTCGGTCGGCTTAATATCTCCGACAAGATCGGCGTACGCAGCTTCCTTAGCCACGCTTAGCTTATACATATCGATTAATTCCTCTTTTGTCATGCCTAAGCCTTCAAATATCGTCTGCTCATATTCGGCCTTCTTAGCCTGGTATTGCTCATCCGTATAATCCTCGCCAAGCTCTTGTTTAATCGCCGGTTTGTAGTTGCTTTCAATATAATAGTCGATATCCGTTTGAGCATCTTGCTCAGCTTTTGCAATCTGCTCGTCTGTCAGATTCATATACCCTTTTTCTTCCAAAAAAGAACGGAGGACTTTTTCTGTCACAAATGTTTTTAAAATAGATTCAATATATTCCGAGTACGATTTATCCTGTAATATATCTTCTCCATATCCGCTTTGTTTAAGATATGTTACAAACTCATTCTTATAAATAGGTTGACCGTCAATTTTGGCAACAATAATAGTTTCATCGGCAGATGCAGTCACGGTTTCGGTTTCTAAAGGGGCTCCTGCAGTCGAGGTGTCCTTTGGCTCCTCTACCCCACATGCACTAAAAATCATCGCGGCAACGATGAGAACTGAAAACAATATCGTAATCTTCCTATTCAAATCTTTTTCCTCCAATATGATATTACCGTTTATTTTCTCATGAACCCATAACATTTGCAATACTACCTTGTGAACAAATTGTAAAACACGATTTGTTTTTCCGGTCTATTTTTTACATATAATATATTTTTGCATTCTTTAGGATTTTGCGTACTTATGGTATCTTTTGGCAAAGCGAGGAAAACTTCAGAAGTGGTACTATATTCTTAAAACGTAAAAACCTACTGTGGTTACACGCTGATTTGAAAAAAGTATTGCTATTGATTATTACCCAAAATAGACGTATTATTGATTCGAGCATCGCAGAACATAGATCGGTAGGGATTGTATGGATCAGTTTTTTACAAATATATGGACAAGCATCACCGATTTTTTTCTAAACCTGGGCAATAATGCCGATCAGATATTGATCGCGATTACCAAAATCGTCGGTATCATTATACTCGCAAAAATCGTTATCATGATACTTAGGCGCATCATTAAAAAAGTATTAATAAAAAGCAAAAATCGAAAACCACTATCCGCCATGGCAAAAAAATCCGAAACAATTGAAAGTGTTTCAGGTTCAGTCGCCAAATATGCGGTTTACTTTTTTGCTATCACATCCGTTCTCGGGATACTTGGGCTGGGTGCGACAGTTAGCTCGCTGCTCGCGACGGCGGGGATCGGCGGCATTGCGATCGCTTTCGGAGCCCAAAGTCTCGTGAAAGATGTCGTGTCAGGGCTCTTTATGCTTTTTGAAAACCAGTTTTCGGTGGGCGAATACATTGAGGTGGACGGGGAGAAAGGAACAGTAGAGACAATTACCATACGTACAACCAGAATCCGCCGGTTTACGGGAGAAATAACTACAATACCCAACGGAACCATCACAAAAGTCACAAACTATTCACGCGGAGATCATCTTGCAATCATCGACATACCAGTTGCTTACGAAACAGATATAGAGACAGCCAGTAAGATCATGCAAAATACAGGATTGGAATATATGAAAAACCATGATAATATACTTGAGGAACCGCATGTCCTCGGAATAACCGATTTGGGCGAATCAAATATCGTCATACGCATGATCATCCGGGTTAAACCGCTGACTCACTGGGATACGGAGCGCGATTTAAGACGCCTGATAAAAGAAGAGTTCAGCCGGACGGGCATAAAGGTGCCCTATCCGCATCGCATCATAGTCAGCGGATAGGCGGAGGCTATTTTGGATTATTCTTTGGGAGATATCATACAAATGAAAAAACCGCATCCGTGCGGAGAAAACAGCTGGCGAATTATCCGCGTCGGCATGGATGTAAAAATCAAATGTCTTGGCTGCGGCCATATCGTGATGCTTCCGCATGAGGTATTTATTAAACGACTGAAAAGGATTTTGCCTGATGAGAAAACAATATGAACCATTCGTTACCGATTCGGAAGAAGATTTAGATCAAACGTCAAGAATGCAGCTCAAAAAAGAATATAGGAAACGTGAAACAAGAGGATGGATTTTTTCGCTAGTTTCCGCCATTTTGATTGCTCTTCTTCTCAGGTTTTTTGTTTTTGAGTTTATACGGGTAGACGGGCCCTCGATGGAACCTACGCTATTTACGGACGAGTATGTTTTTATGGAAAAGGTTACATACTGGTTCAGCACCCCTCAGCGCGGCGATATCATCATCTGCTCTTTCCCAGATAGAACGGATACGTACGTCAAGCGCATCATCGGTATAGAAGGTGATACTATTCAGATCGACGGCGGCGTGCTATATATTAACGGTATAGCAAATTATGATTATTTTGCGGATATCATGTATACTGACATGGCTCCAATAATCGTTCCGGAAAACCATATTTTCGTTATGGGCGACAACAGAAACCGATCAATGGATTCATCAAGCAGCAGCGTAGGGCCGTTATCCTATAACATGATTCTAGGAAAGGCTCTGTTTGTCATCTGGCCAGTTGACAAGATCCACGGTCTGTAATAGCGCCCTTAAAGACCTTTATCTACGCCTCGATAATGCCGAAAACCTGATAACATTCAGCAGCGCAACCAACGTTGCCGCAACGTACGTTAAAGCCGCGGCGCTCAGCATTTTCTTCGCACCGTATATTTCTTCGTCAGATAGCACGTTCTCTTGCACCAGCGCCGTCAGCGCACGTCTTGACGCATTATATTCGACCGGCAGCGTTACCAGCTGAAAAACAAATATGCCGACAAATATATATACGGCGATATCGATCGTTCGCTGGAATCCCGCAAAAACGCCGAGAATGATAATCGGCCACAGCAGATACGATGCGGCACTGACAACAGGAGCGATAAGGCTTCTAAACGATAGCGGTATATAACCGCTGCTGTGCTGTATCGCATGGCCAGATTCATGTGCAGCTACAGCCACCGCGGCAATCGAGCTCCCCGAATAGTTAGCTTCTGAAAGATTAAGCGTTCTTTTTCTCGGGTTGTAATTATCGGATAGCATCCCCCTGGCCGCCAAAATTTCCACATACTGTATACCGTTGCTTGCAAGTATGCGCCTAGCTGCTTCTTTACCAGACACACCGCTGGCAACGGGTATCTTTGAATACGTGCCATATGCTTTCGTCACTCGGGATTGTGCCCATACGGCAACGATGATCCCGGGAATAATCAGAATAATCGTCCAATCTAAATAAAATGGGTAAATCATAACTTCCCTCCACTCATACATTTATATTGTGCGTCATGTCTATAATGCATATTCAGCACACGTTCCGCACGTCGAAAGATACGCCGCGCCGGTTAACACGCCTGATACAAAAACAAAGCAGATAACGCATTCGTTTCTCGAAAGCACGAGAATAAGTAATAAGCGCTTACTAGCTTTTGAGCGTATATGTTTCATTAGTGATCTCGATGCTGTCTTTAAAGCCATCCGTTACATAAACCTCACGGGTTTTTGTGATAAACACCGCTTGGGTATCCGGTACCGTTTGTGCGTATGCCAATCCCGTATCGAGACCCATCACAAACAGCGCCGTCGAAAGCGCGTCAGCCCGAGTGCTGTTCTTGCAGACGACCGACACGCAAGCAAGGGAATTGTCAGCCGGATATCCCGTGTTTGGATCGAATATATGATGGTACATCTTACCGCCGCTTTCAAAATACCGCTCGTAGACGCCCGACGTAACAACAGACGTGTCGCTGACGCTGACAACGGCTGCGTATTCGCCTTCGGTACCGAAGGGATCCCTAAGGCCGATTCGGTAATCACTGCCGTCCGGCTTTTTACCGTATGCATAGATATTACCGCCAAGATTCAAGAGCGCACTTTTTATCCCATATTTCTCATATATCTCCACCGCGCTATCGGCAGCGTATCCTTTGCCGATAGCGCCAAGGTCGATCATCATGCCGCTATGTGCCAGCGACACTTTGGTTCCGTCAACCGTTATCCCTGAATAATCAACCAGCGCAATCGCCTTGTTTATCTCGTCTTCAAACGGAACTCGCGGGTTTCCGCTGATGTCCCAGAGGCGGGTTATAGTGCCGATAGTCGGATCAAAAGCGCCGCCCGTCTCGGCGGCTATGTCGGCCGCCGTCTGTATGAGTTCCGCAATCTCTTTTGTCACGCGAACGGCATCAGGAGCAGCCATGTTAATTTCATAGATATATGAGCCTTTTTTCATCGACATCGTGTTTGTTACATCCTGCAGCATATGTGCCACTTCGGCAATAGCATGATCCGCGCCGGAACCGTAGACTTGCTGGGTGCATACTGTATCAAGTGCGAAGCTTTCGCTTGTATGCGCTTGCGCTGAGAATGCACACGCCGGCAGCATAGCGGATAAAAATATTATGAGTAGCAAACATTTTTTCATGATTTAATTATAGTTACTTTGGCAGAAAGAAGCAACTGATGCCTTACAACTCCGCCCCTATTAATTTTGGCGAAAAAATAAAAAATTCATATATTATTGCTAATATTCGTTGACAATGACATTATTTTCGTATAATGTAAGTAGTCACTTGCATTAATATTATTTTTCCGGAGTACACCTATGAACAGTACCCATGGACGAATCATCAGTGCCGCAAAAGAATTGTTTGAAAAAAAAGGCTTTGCGGCCGCTACAACAAAAGAGATCGCGGCGCTTGCAAACGTCAGCGAGGTCACCCTCTTTCGGCATTTTGAAAATAAGCGTAATCTATTTGAAAAAACAGTGCATAGCTGTACCCGATCATATAAGATAGACGATTATTTAAAAAACGGCGTCACTTATGAGCTCGACCACGATTTAACATGGATCGGGTATCATATAATGGAAATACACAAGCAAAATGCGCCTATGTTCAGGATGATCATACGTGACAAGATACGCGGCTCGGTTCCTGAAATGCATATCAAATGCAATGAGCATTCCTTAGAATGCCAGCTGCATCAGTATTTTGATACAATGAAAAAACTCGGCAAGCTTAGCACCGATCCCAAAATGGCTATCAAGTTTTACATCACGAACATTACCGGATATTTTATGCGTGAAATTTTTTCAAAGATCAGTGTTCAGAACGACGAAAAATACTTTGCGTGGATGCTAAAGCAGGTAATTGCTATACTCAAGTCCTAAACGCAATGTATCTATGTTTTTAAGAAAGGGAGCATAATGAAGAAACTTTTCAGGTATTTAAAACCTTACAAATGGCCGGCCACCATTGTTGTATTGCTGACAACGGTTCAGTCATTAAGCCAGCTTTATCTGCCAAACCTGATGTCTGATATAGTCGATAAGGGCGTTGTCGGTAAAAACATTGGCCTTATTATTGAGACCGGGCTTGTCATGCTAGGGTTTACGCTGATCGTCAGTATATGTACGATCTTCGCAAGGCTTTTTGCATCAAAAACGGCTGTAGGGTTTGCAAAAGATCTGCGCAGGGATATTTTTAAAACGGTTGAAGAATATTCTTTGAACGAGTTTGACAAGATTGGCACCGCGTCGCTGATAACGCGTTCCACTAACGACGTAACGCAGATACAAAACGTAATGGTCATGATATTAAGTATGCTGCTCTCAGCCCCCATTACCTGTGTCGGCGGAATCATCATGGCGGTCAATAAGGATTCAGGACTGTCCTGGCTGATCGTTGCGATCATTATATTAATGTCCGCTGTGATTCTTGCGATCGCAATCAAAGCGATGCCGCTTTTTAAATCTCTTCAGAAAAAGATTGACAAAGTTAATCTTGTACTGCGTGAGGGGCTCACCGGTATCCGCGTCATTCGAGCTTTTAACAAAACGGAATACGAACAGAACCGGTTTGGCGCAGCAAATAAAGATTTAACGGACACTTCGATATCCGCATACCGCTGGATGGGTGCAATGTTCCCTGCCATCATGCTTGTCCTTAATATTGCAACCGTCGGGGTAATATGGTTCGGCGGCCTTCGGGTAGATGCCGGACAAACACAGGTGGGAGACTTGATGGCATTTCAGCAATATGTGATGCAGATTATGTTTTCGCTCATCATGGCCACAATGATGTTTGTAATGCTTCCCAGAGCTACCGCATCCGCAGAGCGGATAAACGAGATACTTGATATGAAACCCAGCGTCGTAGATTCCACGGATATCGTTCCTCAAACATGGCTCAAAGGGCATGTAGAGTTTAAAAATGTAAGTTTCTATTATCACGGTGCGCAAGAGCCCGCAATAGAGAAAGTTTCCCTCACCGCCCGACCGGGTGAGATCACTGCAATCATTGGCAGCACGGGCAGTGGCAAATCGACGCTCGTCAAGCTTATACCAAGATTTTACGATGCCAGTGAAGGGCAGGTGCTTGTTGATGGCATTGATGTTAAGGATTATCCGCAGGCGGCTCTCAGGGAAAAAATCGGATTTGTTCCGCAAATGGTCAATCTGATGAGCGGAACGATTGCGGACAATATTCGCTATGGCAAGGATGATGCAACGGACGAGGAAGTTATGCGCTCTATTGAGATCGCTCAAGCGGCTGAATTTGTTTTAGGGTTTGAGGATGGCATCGAATCGGCTGTTGCGCAGGACGGGACAAATTTTTCAGGCGGTCAAAAGCAGCGGCTTTCCATTGCCCGAGCGCTTGTGCGCAAGCCTGAAGTATTAATTTTTGACGATAGCTTCTCAGCGCTTGATTTCAAGACGGATGCAAAGCTCAGGCAGGCGCTTTCGGCGGAAATTAAGAATACAACCGTTTTTATCGTAGCACAGAGAGTCAGCACAGTAATGAATGCGGATAACATTATCGTTCTCGACGAGGGAAAAGTCGTTGGGGAAGGTAAACACAAAGAACTTATGAAAAGCTGCGACACATACAGAGAAATAGTTTCATCGCAGCTCTCACTGGAGGAATTGGCATGAGTGAAAGCAGCAATACAAAAACCAGCGCTCCCGTTGGAAGAGGCCCTCGAATGGGACGGTCCGGACGCGGTTCCCACGGCCCGGGAGGCCCCGGCCATGGGATGCCATTCGAAAAAGCAAAGGATTTTAAAATCAGCATTAAACGTTTGGTGTCCTATCTCCAAAAACATAAAATTGCATTAGTAGTGGTAACGCTGATGGCCATTGGCGGCGCAGTTTTCTCGATATTCGGACCAAAAATACTGGGCACTGCAACAACAGAGCTTTTCGCGCCGATGGCCGCAAAAGCGGAAGCGATGACAGAATTAAAAGAAATCCTCCCCGAGGAGGCCGTCGGCCAAATCACCAGCGGGAAACTAAGCGAGCGGGAAGTCATGAGCATTGTGATGCAAAGCGTCGATACAACCGATCCGCATCAGATGTTCGTCCTTTCTTCTGCAATGGAGAAAGCAAAGGCGGCCGATGCGCAAAGAATTGATTTCGGCAAGATTGGCGGCATATTGCTCACAGTCCTCATACTATATGCGGTTAGTGGCTTGTTTACGTTTATCATGCAGTTTGTCATGGCAAAAACATCGCAGCTAATAGTCTTTGATATGCGAAACCAGGTAGATGCCAAGCTGGCACGGCTACCGCTCAAATACTTTGACGGACGCACTCACGGGGAAATACTTTCTCGTGTGACTAACGATATCGATACAATCTCCACAACGCTTTCTCAAGGCTTAACACAGGTTATATCATCCGTTACAATGATAATAGGTATTATCATAATGATGTTCACAATATCCTGGATCATCACGCTTGTATGTCTTATAGTACTTCCAATCAGCTTTTTCTTTATCCAGCTTATCGTTAAAAAGTCGCAAAAATATTTTAAGGAACAACAAAAAGAGATCGGTAATATTAACGGCCACGTCGAAGAGATGTACGCAGGCCATACGGTCATTAAAGCTTTCGGCAGAGAAGACGACAGCGTAAAAGCGTTTGATAAGGTTAATAATAGGCTTTATTCCGTTGGGTGGAAGGCACAGTTTCTATCGGGCGCCATGATGCCGCTTATAGATTTTATCAGCAACCTTTCTTACGTATTTGTCTGCGCGATTGGCGGCGTAATGGTGATTAGCGGAAGTATATCGATCGGTGACGTCCAGGCTTTTATACAGTATTCAAGGCGTTTTACCCATCCGATCATGCAGGTCGCACAGATTGCCAATGTGCTCCAATCAACGGTGGCCGCGGCAGAGCGCGTGTTTGAAGTGCTCGACGAGCAGGAAATATCGGCCGACAGACAAGACAACATAATCGAATATCCAAAAGGCGCTATCACATTTGAACACGTATCGTTCGGTTACGTACCAGGCGTTCCCGTAATCAAAGATATGAACCTAACTGTTTCTCCCGGGGAAACAGTCGCAATCGTCGGCCCCACCGGAGCAGGCAAGACAACGCTTGTCAATCTGCTAATGCGTTTTTATGAGATAGACAGCGGCCGTATCACCGTTGATGGCACTGATATCACCACTATCCCAAGAGAGAACTTAAGGCGCCAGTTCGGCATGGTGCTTCAGGACACCTGGCTGTTCGGCGGAACGATCAGAGAAAACATCGCTTACGGAAAAACGGGTGCGACCGAAGAAGAGATCATCTATGCGGCAAAAATGGCAGACGCTGATTATTTTATCCGCACATTGCCGGATGGATATGATACCGTGCTCAACGAAGAAGCATCAAACATCTCACAGGGCCAAAAACAGCTGCTAACGATTGCTCGGGCGTTGCTTGCCGACCCGCCTGTACTAATACTCGATGAAGCAACCAGCAACGTCGATACACGTACAGAGGCTTATATACAAAACGCAATGATTGAGCTGATGAAAGGGCGGACTAATTTTGTGATCGCGCATAGGCTCTCGACGATTAGGGATGCGTCAACGATACTCGTCATGAACGAAGGTGAAATCATCGAACAGGGCAATCATAAAGCGCTGATGGCGAAAAACGGTTTTTATGCGGATCTTTACAACAGCCAATTTACGCAAAGCAGTGCCATATAGATCGCATCATAAGCCGCACCGCTTTTGCGCGGTGCGGCTTTTTATTTTGGTAAAAAAATATGTACTATATATCCTTGTTTGTAAACAATGTGTTAATATAACTTATTGTTAAAGATTTTGACGCAACTGTTTAGTAATATTGGTATTGATAGATGATAACCGCGTGATGTTTAAGGCTAAAGACCTTTGAGCCTTTTATATCATGTAAGCCAAGGCATAAACCGGCAGCTCATCAATAGTTTGAAAAGTGGTGATCAATATGTTCAGAAGGATGTTTATTGGGAGAAACGGCCCCGATCAGCTGTCATTTGCACTGACCATACTGGCCTTTGTTTTAAGCTTCATACCATGGTATTACATATTTGTAATATCCTTTGCTATTGTCGCAATCGCTTTTTTTCGTATGTTCTCCAAAGACATAGAGAAACGAAGGAAAGAGAATTTAATATTTATGAGTCTGGTTAATAAGGCTAAGAAGTGGTATTATAATACTAAAGTAAAAAGGCATCAGAGCAAATTTTATTTAGTATTCAAATGCCCGAAATGTTCTCAGAAATTAAGAGTACCAAGAGGAAAAGGCAAAGTATCAATAAAATGTTCCAAATGCGGCCATAAGTTTATAAAAACCACCTGACCGCTAAAATAATATTAAGAGGTAACAGCATGGATAAGATTACAAAAGATATGACGATTGATCAAGTATTGACAATGGATGTGGATTCCGCCATTGTTTTTTTGGAGGCCGGCATGCACTGCATCGGCTGCCCTTCCGCAGCCGGAGAAAGCATCGAAGAGGCAAGTATGGTTCACGGTATTAATACGGACGAACTTGTGGACAAACTCAATCAATTTTTTGAAAATAAAGAAAAATAGTGAGGGCTTATTTTTATGGTAAAATTCGTGTGTACGGTATGCGGTTATATTTATGATCCCGCCGACGGTGATCCGGAAAACGGTATTAACGCCGGAACCCCGTTTGAGAACATTTCGTCAGATTGGATTTGCCCGCTGTGCGGCGCTTTAAAAGATCTGTTTGAAGAGATTTAACGCATTGGAGGATTTTATGCTGCCTGTAGAGATAACCAAGAATATATTCTGGGTCGGGGCAAAAAATCCGGGCCTTCGAATCTTTGACGTTATTATGCGTACCGACTGTGGGACTTCGTATAATAGCTACCTTGTTAAAGGAAGCAAAAAAACGGCCGTTATCGATACGGTCAAGCTCGATTTTTCCGAAGAACAGATCGAGCGTATATCGGGGTTAAGCGATGTCTCATCTATTGATTACATCATATGCAACCATACAGAACCCGATCATTCGGGCGGGCTTGAGAATTTACTCGCGCAGGCGCCGAATGCAGTTGTCGTATGTTCAAAGCCCGCAAGCGTTTTTTTAAGAAACATACTCAACCGTAATTTTGAATGTATGGTGGTCGAAGACGGTGATACTCTGGAACTAGGCGGAAAGACGCTGAAATTTATTTCTGCGCCTTTCCTGCACTGGCCTGATTCAATATTGACTTACGTCATAGAAGACGCTGTCCTTTTCTCGGGCGACGTCTTCGGATTCCACTTTTCTGCGGAAAACATATTTGATGATTTGACCTCGTTTACCGAAGAAATGCTCAAATCCCAGAAATATTATTTTGACGTAATCATGGGCCCTTTCAAGAAATATGTACTCGATGCGGTAAAAAAGGTCCGAACGCTTCATATTGATGTTATCGGCCCCTCACATGGCCCCGTACTAAGAGGAGCGCCCCAGGATGCCATTGACAGATATGAAGCGTGGGCTTCGGATATACTCAGCGTTAACAGCCCTAAAAAAGTATACATCGGATACGTATCCTGTTACGGCTATACAAAGTCGCTGGCAGAAAGCATATACCAGATCGTGAAGGATGCAGGATTCGATGTGGAAATTGAGGATATCGCAACAGTAGACGCTTCCATCAGCGCAGCCAAGATTCATGCGGCCGATGCTTTTGCAATCGGGTCACCGACACTAAACCGCGACGTTATGAAACCGGTCTGGGATGTCTTAACTTCGATATCAACCTATATCGTCAAAGGCAAAATTGCTGCTGTTTTCGGGTCTTTCGGTTGGAGTGGGGAATCGATTAAATATATCAGCGAACGGTTAAGAGGTGTCGGTGCTGATGTTATCGGTTCATGCAGTGCAAAGCTGCGCCCCGATGAAAAGGAGACCGCCGAGGCAGAAAAATTGGGCAAAACTATTTGCGACGCACTGGCCGAATAGCCTAAAGTTTACCCTTTTATTGAAAAAAAGAGACCTGCAAAAAGCAGGCCTCTTTTTATGCTTTTTTTATGCTTCTATCTCTTTGCCTTCTCCAAATACAAGGCTGACGTGTTCTGCTTCAAATTTGCGTGTCAGCGTGCTGACGGCCGGCGTAACAAAAAGAGAAATAATCATTGACATCGAGCCGATCGCGGGGGGGTTCATCCACGAAGGCAGTATATCGCCAACCGCATTTAGTATCATCAGCGGTACGGTGATAGCAAGCCCGGTAATGATACCAGCCCAGGCACCCGCTTTGGTCATACCCTTCCATCTGACGCCGAGCAGGAATGGTGCGAGGAAACAGCCAGACAAAGCGCCCCACGAATATGACATCAATGTTACGATTGCCGTAGGCTGCGCAAGCGCTATTACCAGCGATATAACAACAAACACAGCGCACAATGTTCGCATCAGCTTCATGACGCTTTTGTCTTTCATTTGCGGTTTGATTACGCCCTTAACAAGATCCATCGAGATCGAGGAGGACGATACCAGCACCAATGAAGACAGCGTTGACATCGAAGCCGCAAGTATCAGTACAAGTATGATGCCGAGCAGCACGGGAGGAAGCGCTACGCTCATTACTTGAGGCATCACCATATCCATATTTTCCGGTGCTTCCGTTAAAAACAACCGTCCGAACGTACCCGAAAAATATGCAATCCCTCCGACAATCAGCGCGAACAATGTAGAAATAACCGTTCCCTTATTGATGGCCTTTTTATCTTTAATTGCGTAAAATTTATGTACCATCTGCGGCAAGCCCCATGTTCCAAGGCTCGTTAACAATATCAGTGAAACAAATAGCACGACGTTATCTGGTGACGTCATCGCCGTTTTTATCTCAGGGACAGCTGCAATCTTTGAAAGCCCTTCCGCCAGGCCGCCGACAAGCGGATTGGCCACAACAAAAGCAATCATTAACACAGCCCCGATAATCATGATCAGCCCCTGAATAAAATCAGTCAATGCCGTGGCGACATACCCGCCTGCCAGCAGATACAGTGCAGTAAACACAGCCATGCCGATCATGCAGTATTCATATGGAATATTAAAGACGATCTCGAAAAAATACCCGAGTCCCTGATAGACGCTTGCACAGTACGGGACAAGAAAAACGAAAATAATAATAGCCGCTGTGATCTTAAGTCCCTGAGATTTGTATCTTTTCAGGAAAAAATCAGGCATTGTTGATGCATCCAGCCGATGCGTGATCCGGCGAGTAGGTTTTGCAAGAAGCAGCCATGCAATAAGCGTACCAATAACGGCATTCGCGATTCCAATCCATGTCGCGCTCACACCAAAGTTCCAGCCGTATTTACCCGCATATCCAACGAACATAACTGCGCTGAAATATGTCGTGCCATATGCAAAAGCAGTCATCCATGCGCCAATTTTGCGGCCGCCCAAAAAGAAATCATCAGTTGTTTTTGTTTTACGGATTGAAAAAATCGCAATGAAAACCAGCAAAAGTATGTATATGCCAAGAATAATGAATTGGGAAACCATAAGAGCACCTTCCTTCCATGCTACAAAAAAATTATTGAGTATAAAAAAATACCCTACCATACTACATTTTCTGCCGTGTGTATATTACTATACTCTTTATAAATATGCAAGTGTGAATCACAAAATACGGGTAAAAATAATCAGTTTTTTAGAGTAATAAATCAATCGCTGCTATCAGCCATCAGGGCTTTGATATCCTCAAGGCTTTCATTTACGGTTTTTTCACCGATTCGCAGCATGCTGCCGATACTTTTAAAGCTATGCCGCGAATAACTTTCCAACCAGGGCTTTAACATGATGTCCGCATATTTCTCGCATATCTGGCTGTTTAAGTTTATGCCAAGATTATATGCCGTCACAAGAATGTTAAGCCTGCGCGTACTGGTCGTCCCCTTGCTTCTGTCCGCATTCAAGTTAATGCCTACAACCACCTCAGCGCCCATATCCCTGACCGTTTGCGTGGGTATGCTGCAAAGCGTGCCGCCGTCAATATACGTTTTACCGCTGATTTTAACCGGCTGAAAGATACCAGGTACCGCGCAACTTGCTGACAATGCTTTTGACACCCTGCCTTTGCACAGCGTATCAAGTTTTCCTTGCTCCAAATCTACCGCGATTGCGCAAAAAGGCTTTTTAAGATCGCTAAATTTTTTATCCTTTAAAAAATAATCTGCCAATTTCTCGATAAGCTCTGGGCTCATATATGAAAACCACGGTTTTTTTTTGGGCAGCACGTTTTTGATATTCAACGCAAAATCATATATTTCTTGCCAAGGGATCCCGGCCGCATATAGCGCCCCAGCAATCGCTCCGGCGGAATTTCCGGCGATATAATCAAACTCAATTTTGTTTTCTTGAAAAACGCGAATGGCACCAATGTGCGCAATCCCCCGGGTCCCGCCACCGCCAAAGGCAATACCCGTTTTCTTTTGCTTTTTCATACATTTACTCTTCCTGACCTGTTCTCTGCCGCTGCTTTCTTTTCAATATATGTCACCGTACAGCCGTCGATGCACAAACAAGCATCGCTTATTATTAATTATCTTTATACTAATATGTCCGCCTCTTTAATCCTCTAAACAAATTTCTGTCTAATTCTAATAAGTCCTTTTTTTTTGGAACATTTATACTTGCGTATGCGTCTATGTTAAAAGGAGGTACAACCATGAGAAGGATCGTTATTGCTTTTTTGCTAATATTTTTGCTCACCGGGTGCGGTATTCAAATCCAGACGAATTATGCCAATACACAATCCATCGGCCATAAAGCTATACTCAAAAAGCAGACAGTCGGGCCTCTTAATAGTAGCTTTGTCGAAGGCATTAATGCATTTGGCTTTGACACAGTAAGGACACTATATGATACGCAAAACAATCTGGCGTTTTCCCCTATTAGTGTCGAGCTTGCGCTTGCGATGACACGTACAGGGGCTTTAGGCAACACAGCTCAGGAGATCGCTCAAGCGCTGCACATCGATAAGCTAACGGATGATCAGATAATTGACGCCTGCAGGTCATTGATGTGGCGGGCCAATACGGGCGGAATGGAAGCAGCCAATGCTATTTGGCTCAGCAATGAATACACCTTCAGCGATAATTTTATCGGAACGTGTACAAACGACTTTATGGCCGACGCTATGCCTCTCAAAATCCCTGGTGCCATGGACGCGATCAATGCGTGGGCCAACGAAAAAACGCACGGCAAGATAAAAAGTATACTGGAGCAGGAACTTGATCCGATGACGCGTATCGTGCTGTGCAATGCGCTATATTTTCTCGGCGATTGGGAAATCCCCTTTAAATCGAATGCTACATATGATGAGGAGTTTGCTGCGCCAAATAAAGTTGTGACGGTATCCTTTATGCATAGCGATTGGCAGGTTCCTTACATTAAAAACGATACTTTTTCAATGATAACACTTGATTTTAAAAGCCGGAGCGATGACGGTAAATATGCGATGGCATTGCTGTTACCCGCAAAGGGCACGGACATCGGCGAAACGCTCACTTCTCTTAATGCCGAGGCCTTTTTGGATGCGCTCAACGATCTTAAAACGCAGGAAGTTTTAATCAAGATACCAAAGTTCGAATATTCTTTTTTTACTTCTCTAAATAAAACGCTTAAAGACCTTGGCATGCAATCGGCCTTGTCGGAGGGTGCAGACTTTGGCACGATGACGGATGAGCCGAATAATATATATATTACCGACATATTGCATAAATGCTACATCCGTGTTGATGAGCTAGGCGCAAAAGCCGCTGCCGTGACGGCCATCGTCGCGCCCGAATCCGCCGCACCGCCAATGGAAGAGCCGGCCACTTTTTATGCCGACAGGCCGTTTATGTTTGCGATCTATTCACGTGAAGATGGCACGGTTGCGTTTATGGGAGTAGTAAACGACCCAACCCTAAAATAAAGAAAGCAGGCTTTTGCCTGTTTTCTTGTATCAGTACGCATCTTCATCGCTTTGATCCGAAAGCTCGATAAACCGGGTGTATTCTCCTCTCCATCCGGCCTTGATCTCGCCCGTCGGCCCGCTTCTCTGCTTGGCGACAATCACCCGTGTAATATTGTCCGCCTCTTTGTTATAATAGCTTTCCCGATGGAGGAATATCACAGCATCCGCGTCCTGCTCAATACTGCCCGATTCCCGAAGGTCGGAGAGCAGCGGCAGCTTAGATTCCCTCTTTTCATTTTCTCTTGACAGCTGGGATAAAAGTACTACAGGAAGGTCAAGCTCTTTTGCCATGATCTTAAGCGACCTTGTCATCGCGGATATTTCCTGTTGCCTGTTCTCCCGCCTGTCTTTGCCCGTCATCAGCTGGAGATAGTCGATGACAATGAGGCCAAGGCCTTTTTCCTGTTTTAATCGCCGCGATTTCGCAAGCATCTCAAGTACGGTGATCGCCGGCGAGTCGTCAATATAGATCGGAGACTCACCCAGCTCTTTTACAGCCCCAGCCAGCTTGTCAAAATCATCATATGTCAGTCCGCCTGTCCTAGTTTTCTGGCTATCTACCAACGCTTCGCTGCATAGCAGCCTAAGCGCAAGCTGCTCGCGCGACATCTCAAGCGAAAATATAGCGACGGGAATGCGCTGTTTCACAGCAACATGCTGGGCAATGTTTAATGCAAAGCTCGTTTTGCCCATACCAGGGCGTCCGGCCACAACAATGAGCTGTGACCCCTGCAATCCGGATAACATTTTATCGAGCAGCTTAAACCCCGTCGGTATACCGAGGAATCCGGATTCGTTGTTCATCGATTCGCCAATCAAAGTATAGCCTTCGAGCAATGCCTGCTTGATATGCTGCAGAGAATCGCGCTGCCGTTTAACTGCGATCTTATAAATGATATCGCCCGCCCTATTGACGATATCAGCCGCTTCATCTGATGAGTTCAACGCATCCCTAATAATCTCGTTGCCCGCGGCAATCAGCGCACGCAGCAGAGAATTTTGCTCGATAATATCGATGTAATGCAGTATATTGGAAGCGCTGGGCACGCTGGCTGCAAGGTCTGCAATATATACGGTATCATCCGCATCTTCCAACTGCCCATTTCTTTCCAGCTTGTCCACAACAGTGACGGTATCGATTGGCTTGCCCGTTTCAGCAAGATCCCGCATCGTTGAAAAAATTATTTGATTGCGCTTCGTATAAAAATCTTCATGAGACAACCGTTCTATCGCAATAAAAACAGCTTTGGGATCAAGGAACATGCTGCCAAGTACGCTTCTCTCCGCATCTATGTTGTGGGGCAGCCTAAACGCTGCCTTTTCATTCAGCTCCATAATGCCCTTCCTGTTTATTCTTCGGCTGCCTCAACACTAACAATCATATCAGCGCTAATACCCGCATAGACCTTTATCTGTAGCTTTGATTCGCCAAGATCTTTGATATTATCTGCCATCACAATCTTCTTTTTGTCTATCTCAATACCATGCTGATGAAGGATTGCTTCGGAAATCTCCTTAGCTGTCACCGAGCCGAAAAGCCGGCCGTTTTCACCACATTTGGCTTTGACTACTACTTTGAGTCCGCTCAGCTTTTTTGCCGCTTCTTCAGCAGAAAGTCTTTCAAGCATACGCCTCTTTTCATTAGCCTGCTGCTGCTGCTTTGCAATGTTGAGATTCTGCGCCGAAGCCTCTTTCGCAAGTCCTTTCGGCAAAAGATAGTTTCTTGCATATCCGTCGCTAACATTAATTATATCACCGGCGTATCCTCTGCCTTTTATATCTGCTGTTAAAATCACTTTCATTTCGACTAATCCTCTCTTACATAATTTTTAATCGCTTTTTTTAGTTTTTTGTTGGCTGTTTCCATATCCGTGTCTTTAAGTTTGACGGCTGCAATCGTGGCATGACCTCCGCCGCCCATGCTCTCTAGGATCAACTGAACATTTACTTCACCCAAAGACCGTCCGCTGATCACTGCATTATCGTCTATCCGACTGATCACAAACGATGCCCTAATGCCCCTTATCGTCAGCAATGCATCTGCTGCCTGAGCGGCAATCAACGCTGCGTTAGCAAGGCCCTCTGGACACTGGGCAATCGCAACGCCGTTTTCGAGTATCTCAGCATTTTTTACGATATCCGTTTTTGCAGCATATGTCTTTATATCATCCTGAACAAGCTGTCTCGTCACAGTCGTATCTGCGCCGTAGCGCCTTAAATAAGAAGCCGCCTCAAATGTCCGAACGCCCGTATTAAGCGAAAACCCTTTGGTATCCATCGTGATTCCGCATAGCAGCGCCTCAAGGTCAATCGGCAAAGGCTTTATGTCTTCTCCAAAATACTGCAGCAGCTCAGTCACAAGCTCACAAGCGGATGAGGAATACGGTTCATGGTAATAAAGCGACGCTTTTTCGATATTTGTCGATCCACGCAAATGATGGTCGATCACCACTATCGTATCGGCTAGCTCAAGCAAAAACGGTGCAACGGTAAATCCGGCTATCTGCGTATCCACGACTACAAGCATGCTTGCGGGGCTGATTTTGCCGGCGGCCTCCTGCGCAGTCACAATGGCTGATGAGTATGTTTCTATAGTGGCAAGTTTTTCAAGCATTGGTCCTATTGAAGGATTCGGGTTGTCAACCACGATATAGGTTTTTTTGCCGACATGCCTGGCACATGCCGCGATACCGAGCGACGCTCCGATGCAGTCAAGGTCGGGCGCTTCGTGTCCCATCACAAAAACATCGCTGCACTGTTCCATCAGATTGCGCAATGCGTGGCTGATCATCCGCGACTTAACCTTACTTCTTCTGTACGGTGCCTTTGACGTTCCGCTAAAAAATATATACTTATCGCCCTGCTTAATAACGGCCTGATCTCCGCCGCGTCCGAGTGCAAGCTCTAACGCCTTGCCTGCAAAATCTGCCGATTGCTCCGGGTTTTCACCGACGCCGACAGCGATCGAGAGCGTAGGCCCCAGCGTCGATTGAGTCTGCCTTATATCTTCCAATATGCGGAACTTAGACGCACGCAGCGTTGACAAGAACCGCCGCTCGAATACACAAATATATCTCCCCCTATCCATTCTGATAAAAATGGCTGACAGAGTTTTGGCAAGCGCAACGATACGCATTTCGACCCCGGCGACAATCTCAGAAATCTCCGTCTGCTGTATCTCTGCTGCAAGCTCGTCGTAATTGTCGATCTGGATATAACACACAACGGGAAGAAAACTCTGATAAAGCTTTTTTGCCTCTACGGTATTTTCTATATCTACCAGTCTGTATAGCAGCATTTCTGTGTTTTTATTCTTGACCGGAAAAAGCTCTTTTTTATACGGCTTACCGTTGATTAAAATCTTCTTGTCCTTTTCGGGTATGTTAATGCCCGGGATCATCTTGTTGATATTGCACAAGGCGCCGTATCCAGCAATATTTCTGAATGCCAGATTACACCACTTGATATTCCCCGAAAGCGCCGTCAGGGCCGTTGGAATAGACATTGTATCAAGGTACGTAAGGAGCGCTTCTTCCTCAGATAGCGTTTTCATCACGAGCCGCTGCCATTTTATTTTTTGAAGTGTGACAAACGCCACGTACAGTACCGCGAGCACGAGGCAAAAGATCGTAACAACGATACCAAACCAGATACTGTGCATAAACGCAGCGGCCCCGGCAATAACGAGCGCAAATAAGAAGTAAATATATTCCGTTGTAAATAAACGAATCTTACTGTTCGTACGACTATCCCTCCCTTTGGCTGATGCGTTTCCTTATCCCAACAGCATTTTCTAGTAAACCGACCCAAATAAGTATACTGCTTAGTATCAGCGTTACCACAATATGCAGCAAGACTCTTGCGCCAATACCCATATTACGCTTTTTATAGAAAAAGTCCAATAAGCTCAATCCCTGCACAACAAAAACAAAAGCATAAACATAATATAATGTTAGCTCTAAAACATCAAATGACTGCCAGCCATAGCTGGCCCCGATCGCTGCAGCAAAATAGGAAAGGATATAGGCCAGCCAGAATCTTTTTGGCAATACGTATTCACTTAATGACGGTATCATAATTACATCAATCTTTTGTTTTTTAGCAATGGCTCGGGGTATGACATAATATAAAAGCCCAGTAATCATCGAATACACGGCAATACCGGCAACAAACAAGAAATTAAGCGTTTCTCTTAGCTTATCCTGTATCTCGGCGATCGCCGTAGCCGGCGGCGTAGCGGTAACAACTTCTTGCGTCACTGCGCCCGACAGTATATCCGAATATCTCGCCATTTGATACAACGTCTTAATATCTTTATCGCCAAGCGCTTTTATGTTTTCTCCGATGTAGTCTACGATAAAATCAACAACGGATTTACCCGTGAACAGCGAAAGCATGCCTATCGCAAGCGCGATCCCCACTAGAGCGGCAGCGCTCGAAACAATCACGCTGTCTCTGAAACGTTTCTTTGATCTGATAGCATATGCCGCTGCAAAACAAACGGGCAAAAATGCCGCTGCCCATATACAGGTAACATTAAAATTCAAAAGACAAATGGTTGTAAAGCTTAGAATGGATGCAGCGCCTCCAAACAAAAAGCCGCATCTAACGATCGCATATACCAGAACGAAAGGTACCGCAATGATGATAACCGGCATATCAAGCCCCAAATACATCAAAGCCGTTGCAGTCAGGTACGCGATTAGCACATTTTTATATTCTTCTTTTTTTATCCTGTCCAAAACCCCTTGTATTCCCGCTTTCAAAATGTTTTTTCAATAAAGACAAATCTCCGTAATCGACCTCCAAAACATGTTCGTCTTCTATCCCGGCTTCTGCTTTTTTTAAGATGTCCGTATCAAGTTCAGCATATGATATGCCGCACCTTCTTGCCAGAACATACGCGAGCAGCACTGTTCCGCTTAGTGTGTCAATGAGCTCGGTCCGACCGCTGGGTGAAAGGGTCGCCCTGATTACATCTGCCGCTTCACCAACAAATTCCGCCTTTAAAACCTCTATCATTTTTGCATTTGAGGCAACGTTCATAGACTGGTGCATAATTATACCATCCTTATTCATTATGAACCCAACACCTCTTTATAGTGTCTTTATTCTATATGTTAAATAAAGAATAGTCAATGAAAAACACCCCGTCTTTAGGGCTTTGGGGGCTTTGCATTAATCAGCCTTCGGGTATAAGGTAGGTACCCGGGGTAAAATAAAAAACCGCACGTCTTTGTGATTTAAACAACGTGCGGTGCTGTTTTCGTTTTACGCACTTCTGTCCATTATCAGCTTGTCCGCCATCAAAGCAATAAATTCACCATTTGTCGGTTTATCATTGTTTGTGTATATATTATAGCCAAGAAACGAATTGATATTCTCTATCTTGCCTCTCGACCAAGCCACTTCAATCGCATGGCGTATTGCTCTTTCTACTTTACTCGGGCTCGTTTCAAAAGGTTCGGCTATGCCAGGGTAAAGCTTCTTTGTAATCGAATTAATGAGTTCTGGGTTTTTTACCACCATTTTTATCGCTTCACGCAAGAAATGATATCCTTTGATATGTGCTGGAATGCCGATGGATAGGAATACGGCTGTTATTTTCTCATCAAGCGTCCTTGAACGGATGGGTGTCGGCGTCCGCCGGGTAGCCACCACCCTATGCCCGAACATATCCTGCAAACGCCTATATAAGATATCTTTATTGAACGGTTTGATCATATAATACTTTGCGCCAAGGTCACAAGCCAATTTGACCATTTTCTCGTTTCCCACAGCCGAAACAACAATCGTTGCCGGCATCGTTTCAAATTCGGATGTATTAAATCTCTCGAGCAGTGACAATCCGTCTGCTTCAGGCATAATCATGTCAATGATCAACGCATCCGGTGTCAGTTCTTTTATCATCCCGACCGCTTCTATCGGGTTACTGCAGGATCCCACTACCTCTACGTCATTTTTGGTGTTAAAGAACTTGGTAAGCATTTCATTCAGTTGCGTATTGTCTTCAATTATCAGCAACTTTATTTTTTTGTCCATAAAACCTACTCCTTTCATATTTGTTCAATTCGGATACCCCCAAAAAAATGACGTTTTGTGTCGGAACATACCAATATAAACAATATTTGTTAATATTCTAACATGCGGTTTGTTTTTTTACAATGGTGTTTTTAATATTAAAAATTTTTTCGGCTCATTTCTTAGGAAAAGGCTATTTTCGTGCAAATTTTATCTTAAATACATTAATATATTATGACATGACAAAATTCGCGCGGCACGCCGTGTCTGTAGACATCTTTTTTTGTGTCTACAGACTAATCATAAAGACAATCATAGCGCATCAACATTACTATGGGACCCGTCTTTAAGCCATTCGCCAAGCCCTGCTAAGCCTTCAAGCTCTTTTGTATCTGAAAATGCCGAGTTGATCTTTATCAGCTGCTCAAAAAGCGTTGCGGCCTTAACGCTTCTTTCCATCTCTTTTTTAAGCTTTGCATTAAGCTCTTTGATATTGGCATTAAGCGCTGCATTTTCCTTCTTAATGCTCTCGTTCTGCGCGCAGAGCATTTCAATCTCCTGTTCAATATTCATTTTCGATGCTGCCAGCGTCGCGATTTTTGCAAGTCCTTTAAAGAAATTTTTCACATCTATATCCGAAGAAACAAGTGCTTTTGCCACATTCTCAGGAATGTACCTGTTCTCCTTTCCAAGTGCGGTGCTTGGTTTATGCGCTTCGTATGGATTCAAATACTTTTCATTTTCTTTGTCCATATCTGCCATGACCCTCTCAACAAGAGAGCGTCCGGTTTTTATAAGGCTGCGGTATTTATTCTGGTACCTGAGCATCAACGTCTTATCACCGCTAGCAAGATTAAGGCTTGCACCTCTTATTGATTCGCCTTTTGCACCAGCAGCAAGAAGCGTCCTAAGCAGCATATAGATCTCTTCTTTTGTAAACGGTGTAAACGTTGAAGGCTTTTGTTCTATCTCTCCCGTTTCTTTGACTTTCATATAATAGTAGTTTCTGACGCTATTTGGTTTGCGCCCCGTATTTTTTGCTACGGTTTCAAATACGCGTTTTAACGGCGCGCCGATTTTTTGCGCTTTTTTCACTTCATCCCAAAGCATCAGCTTTTCTTCATCTTTCCAGCCTGTTCTAAGAGAAATTTCAAAACTCGAAAGCCCAACTGCATTGTTCATATCCATGTTCCTTACCCCTTATAATAAGATTTTTATGTATATTATTCTCTTATACCATCCGTTTTATTCCGATTTTTAACAATTTATTAAAAAAACAAACGCGTTACATCGTTTGCTTTTGTATGTCAATTTTAAAATAATATTAATCCGGTTTGTATATAGTTATGCGGCAGCCCCACTTGTTAGAATTGTGTATCACAACCACAGTTGCTGAATATATATATTGTACAAGGGGGAAACAATATGGAAGATAATACGATCAAACTGCTTTATATCAATTCAAAAATACATGCGCTTGTAAATATAAACCAAGCCCCCGCCGGAGAAACGGGTATTAGTGCTATCACGCAGCCTATTGCCGCAAACGCGTCTTTTTTTATCACAATGCTTCCTCTCGAGAACGATAAGAACTTTGTTTATCTTCCATATACGCGGCGCGTATCGATCGCCGCCAACGGCGCCGTATTCAGCAATGACGGCCTTATAGACCTTTGCGTTTGGCCTGACAATATTATCGAACTCACGCTTTATCCTGAAGCAGTGTATAAAAATGATGAACAGGAGATATTTCCGTCTGTTTTATCGCCTTTCGACTTCTATCTTGGCGGAGAGAGGCATACCGCTTTTATATACAACGAAGCATATTCAAGCTTTGCCGTAGAACATGCTTCAAGCAGCAGGCTCAAATATATCTCGCCTCTTCCATTTCATGTGGAATCTGCGGATATTATGTTTACAAAATTGAGCGATCTGCCTGTTCTTTATGCGGCGGGCAAAACATCAAACGGTGAAACATTTGTATACGCCTTAAACATCCTACCGACGTTCAGTACGGCTGTTTGCACCGCCTGTGAAGCCTATCAGATCGACAACAACAGCCTAACCGTCGTAACCAACGGCGAATATAGGCAAGAAAAAACGGTCTACAAAAGTACAGATTCACGGCTTTGGCCTTCTTATAAAGAGTTGGGGTGGTTTACAAGGGAAGAGAAACAGCCAGCAACATCCGAAGAAGCCTGCGCAAGCCTGCTGCAGGCTGTAAAAGCGAATATGCCGCATGCAGCAATGAACTGCCTGACACCGTCGCTTGCAGACGGGCTTACATTTGATGATTTAAAAGAATTCTTCGGGGATTTTGTTATGTTTACAAACACAATTTCCCCCGCATGCGGGCAAAACAGCATTGCTTTAAAATATTCTGCTGGGAAAAATTTATACATCGCCCGGGAATTTTGCGTGGAAACAAAACAGATGAACGGCGCTTTGCTCATTGACAATATAAAGGAACCATAGTCACCAATTCCCTTCCAAAAAAAATGCTGAATTTATGAATTAAGATATGTAAAACGCGGTATATCAGCTATATCACGCCCTTTTCCATTTGCTTTTTTATCAGACTGCTTTTTATTGAAATAAAAACGGCATAATATTTCTAAAATACACAGTTTTGTTATAGAAGACAACTTCGTTAATTGGTACGCTAGGCGTAAGTTCTCGTGTTGCTGAAAGGAGAGTCTGCTTTTATGAATATGAAGAAATGGCTTAAGGATATTATTTTTTCATCTACCAAAAAACCCATTCCAATTCTTTCTTTTCCATCTATTAGTTTAATGGATGTTACGGTTAATGAGTTGGTTAACGACAGTTATCTGCAGGCCAAAGGCATGAAAATGATTGCCGACAGAGTTGATTCCGGCGCCTCCGTCAGTATGATGGATTTATCTATCGAAGCCGAGGCATTCGGCTCAAAAATACGCATTTCTGATGATGAGGTTCCCGCAGTTGTCGGCAGCATCGTAACTAGCGAAGAGGAAGCAAAAGCTCTGCCGGCTCCTTGTGTTGGATCAGGTCGTACCGGCCGTTATATTAAAGCAATCGAAAAAGCATGTCAGCTTATTACCGACCGTCCCATATTTGCAGGTGTTATTGGTCCTTTTTCTTTAGCGGGCAGACTCATAGATGTTACGGAAGCGTTAATCAACTGCTACACAGAACCTAACATGGTACATATCGTTATGAAAAAGGCAACAGCCTTTATCATTGAATATATCAAAGCATATAAAAAGGCAGGCGCTAACGGAGTCGTAATTGCAGAACCCCTAACCGGACTGCTGTCTACCGATATGGCTGCTGAATTCTCTGAGCCTTATGTTAAGCAGATCGTTAATGCGGTGCAGGGTGAACAATTTATAGTTATTTATCATAACTGTGGTAATAATACAATTCTAATGATCGATTCCATCCTAAGGACAGGCTGTGCCGCCTATCATTTTGGCAATTCAATCAGCATGAAGGAGATGCTAGGACATATTCCGAAAGACATTGTTGTTATGGGCAACGTCGACCCAGCGTCTCAGTTTAGAAACGGCACACCAGAGTCTATTAAAAAAGAAACAATACGGATTATGTCTGAATGCTGTGCAGATTACCCGAACTTTGTTATTTCTTCCGGGTGCGATATCCCACCCGCCAGCAAATGGGAAAATATTGACGCTTTTTTTAAAGCCGTAAAAGAATTTTATTCTAACGTTTAGGCAAAAACTTCGCCTTTTTCTCCCCCAATAGATAAAAAACAGGGCCAGCGTTATTCATTCCGGTCCTGTTTTTTATATTTAAAGCTACAGCGTTTTTACCCAGCCAAATTCATCCTTCTCTGTCCCGTACTGTATGCCTACTAGCTTATCGTAAAGCTTTGAAGTCAGTTCGCCCATTTTGCCGCCGGATATCACGATGCTTTTATCTTCCCATGTCATCCCGCCCACCGGGCTGACCACTGCTGCCGTTCCTGTGCCGAAGACTTCTTCAAGCCCTCCCGTAGCGTTTTCCGCAAAGATATCTGCTATGGCAATTTTCTCCTCCCTTACGGGGATATCAAATATGTCCCGAGCAAGCTTTATAACCGAATCCCTGGTTATACCAGGCAGTATGCTGCCCGTTAGCGGCGCTGTTATAAGCTCTCCCCTGATTTTAAAGAAGATGTTCATGGCGCCAACCTCTTCAACATACTTTCTTTCAACCCCGTCAAGCCAGAGCACCTGTGAGAAACCCTTTTCATGTGCAATCTGTCCCGCAACGAGGCTTGCCGCATAATTGCCGCCCGTTTTGGCAAAACCCATACCTCCAACAACCGACCGAACGTATTCATCCTCAACGTAGATATCCACGGGTTCAAGCCCCGATGAATAGTACGACCCAACGGGCGATAAGATAACAAAGAAAATGTATTCATTCCCTGCTTTGACGCCAAGATACGGATCTGTCGCAATGATGGTTGGACGGATGTATAAAGACGTTCCTTGAGACTTTGGAGCCCAGTCTTTCTCAATTAAAATCAGCTTTTCCAAAGATTGAAGCACAAACGCCTCGTCTATTTCAGGAATGCATAATCTCTTTGAAGAAACATTAAGCCGTTTAAAATTATCCCATGGCCTGAAAAGATTAATGCCTTTATCAGTGTGGTAAGCTTTCATTCCTTCAAATACAGTTTGGCTGTAATGGAATACGTTGCATGCCGGTGAAAGGGAGAAGTTGTGAAAAGGCTCTATTTTTGCGTCATGCCATCCTTTTCCGGTCTTATATTGCATAGTCAGCATATAATCCGTAAACACCCGGCCGAAACCAAGTTTATTCTCATCTTTTGGCTTTTCTTTTAAATTCTCGGTCCTGACAATCTCAAGATTCATTATGGTTTTCTCCTTAATAATACATAAAAAACAGTTTTTCTACATTATTTTATACCCCGGAGGGTTGATAGTCAACACCCTACATATTTTGATATAATTAATTTTCCCTTTCATTTCATTACTATCCATATGTATACCTAGTTTTCCGGCCGATATCTTAAGAACCTTTTGCATAACGTACCTATGCAAATCATATCTTTACTGATATAATAGCATCGCTATAGTATGAAAGGAAAAGGTTATGAGCATATTAGAATCGATAGTGCTTGGTATTGTTCAGGGTTTAACAGAGTTTTTACCCGTGTCAAGCAGCGGCCATTTGGTGCTGTTGCAGAATATATTCGGTGTCTCAGAACCACAGCTTTTTTTAGATACGATGCTACATTTGGGTACACTAATTGCGGTGGCGATCGTAATGCGGAAACAGATTTTTGAGCTGTTTCAAAAACCTTTCTCTAAGCTGCTATATCTTATAATCGCTACGATACCCGCCGCAGTCTTTGGCGTAATCTTTAAGGATTTTTTCGAAGGAACCTTTTCTGGAATATACCTAGGATACGGTTTCTTGTTTACCGCATGCGTTCTTAGTTTGTCTGAAATCCTTTCAAAACGCATCGGTAAAAAACGTGCGCTAAAATCAGGAAGTGCGGCTGCTATGGGTATCATGGAGGCCATTGCTATATTCCCTGGCATATCAAGATCCGGTTCGACAATTGCTGGGGGTCTTGCATGCGGAATTGATCGGAAGGAAGCGGCCAGTTTTTCGTTTCTGATGTCAATACCTGTAATACTGGGATCAGTGCTTCTTCAGGGTTATAAGATCGCCAAAGAAACCAGCTTGACTGTCGATTGGGCTTCTACAATTATCGGTACGGTTTGTGCCGCTTTGTCAGGATATATCGCCGTCAAGTTTATGCTAGCGCTGATCTCGCAAAAGAAATTATACGGGTTTGCAATATATGTTTCGATTATCGGCATTTTTGTGTTATTAGATCAATATCTGCTTGGTATAATAAACTGGGCTTAAAATAAACAGACAGGAGTTTACGAATGCTTGATTTTACTTTTGGGCTGTATAAACAGGAAATGATCGAAACACTTAAGAATTTTATCAAGATAGAAAGCGTTAAAAGCGCAAGCCAGCCAAACATGCCGTATGGCAAAGGAATTTTTGACGCACTGATGTATCTGCAAAGCACGTCCGAAAGAATGGATCTCGAATGCGTCAACCTATACGGGCAGATGGGCTATGTGGATTACGGATACGGCGATAATATGCTGGCGGTACTCACACATATAGATGTTGTCCCCAAAGGCGATGGATGGACGATGCCGCCGTTTGAGGGCATTGAAAAGGATGGAAAGATATATGGGCGTGGAGCGATTGACAATAAAGGTCCGGCTATTGCAGCACTATATGCGCTTCGAGCGCTAAAAGACAATTGCGTACAGCTAAACAAAAAGGTCAGACTGATATTCGGCACAGACGAAGAATCGGGCTGGGGAGATATTGATTTTTATAAGCAGCACGAGCCGCTTCCGGACATTGCATTTTCTCCGGATGGAGAATACCCTGTCATCAACACCGAAAAAGGACTTTTGCATGCCGAGCTTATACTCAATTACTGCAGTTCAGATGAAGATGGCGTTTGCGTCAAAAGCTTTAGCGCAGGCACGCGCCCAAATATTGTACCCAACAAAGCAGAATGTATCATCAGTGCACCTTTTTCAACCATACAGTATAGTATTCAGACATATAAATGCCCCATCGGCGCAACACTTGCCTGTAAGGAAACGCCCGACGGCCTTATTCATATTACGTCTATGGGCAAAAGCGCTCACGGATCAAGACCGGAAAACGGCGTCAATGCCGCAGCGTCACTTTTGCAGTATTTAAGCACGTTGCCTCTTTCTTCAGGACGCCTTGAGAAAGCAGTTTATACACTTGCCGCAAGAATAGGAGCTAATATCAACGGACAAGGGGTAGAGCTTGACATCTTTGACGAAATCTCGGGCATGCTAACGTTTAACCTTGGCACCCTGTTTGCGGGGGACGGTGTCTTAAAAGCGTGCATAGACATTAGATACCCCATATCATACACACGGGAGTTCATTTCCGAAAAGCTTGAAAAACATTTTTCCGAATTTAATATCCGCTATATGCACTCGCTTGATCCGCATCATATTCCCGAAGACAGCGTGCTAATCAAAACACTAAAAGAAGCATACACCGAAATAACGGGTGATGAAGCGTATTGCGTTGCCATCGGCGGGGCGACATACGCAAGGGCGTTTGAAAATGCGGTCACATTTGGTCCTCTATTTCCGGGAAAACCCTCTGTTGAGCACGGACCAGACGAGTATATCGAAATTGATGCACTGATAAAGAATGCAGAAATTATCGCGAATGCTATCATTAAACTATGCGGGTGAACATATGAAAGCGTGGGGAAAGTTAAAAATTGAAGACCGTATTTTTAAGGATGTCATTGTACAAAATCAGGATTTTAACGGTGTGATTTTAGCAATCTGTGATCATTTCGATTTGTCAAAACCGGTTATCTGCGAAAAACATATTAAAGAAGTAGCAAGTTATAGAATAACGGTTTTTTATCCTGATGATTTTTTAGAAGACGTCACTTTTGATGCGCTTGAAATTGAAATCTTTGCCAATAAGAAAAAAAATAAATAATAATAACTCCTTTACATTTTGCGGTTACTAAATGCGAAAGGAGTTGATTTTTTTGAATATCTTAGCATGGATACTCGTCATAATAGGCGCTATTAACTGGGGACTGATCGGGTTCTTTCAGTTCGATCTTATTGCTGCAATTTTCGGTGGCCAATCTGCCGTTGTTTCAAGAATTATCTATGCGTTGGTTGGTCTTGCAGGACTGTGGAGTATAATGCTGTTTCCCAGAATTAAAGATGACAAAGACAAATAAATGAAGTAAAGAGCTGTCAATAAAAAGACAGCTCATTTCCTCTATCAATCGTTTCAACAGGAGGATCTGCTATGATTTCCTCTGCAAAAACGGCGCCCGCCCCAACAATTATATAAAGCACTAAGAATAGAACGATTATACCTGCAGCCAGTAGCTTTTTCATTTTTACCGCCACCTTTCACTATATATAATCGGTATTTTCTTAATCTCGTAAACACAGCAATACGTAATTTAACACTCGTTTCATACAATATTATTTAATTTAATAATTGCGTAACATAACGGCCTATTTATTTTTAAATGTTTTGTTTGCACGTCTTTTGCGCGTGGTTTATAATGACAGTTGACCAAATTTAATCAGCAGGGAGTATAATCAATTTTACATGGTTAGCTACGATAAGGAGGATTTTAGTTTGATCAGTAAATATGAAGTGCTTGACACGATTAGGATGATAGATACACAAAACCTTGATGTCCGCACTATTACGATGGGAATATCTTTGCGGGATTGCGTGTCAGCCAGTGCCAAAACCTGCTGTGACAAAATCAAGAGAAAAATATTCGATAAGGCGAAGAACCTGGTCAACGTGGGTGACGACATTGCGCGCGAATTTGGCGTGCCCATCGTTAATAAACGCATTTCGGTTACTCCGATCGCCGAAATTGCCGCAAGCAGCGGCGAATATGATTATACTATTTTCGCAAAAGCGCTGGATCAAGCGGCCTTTGACACGGGCGTAAATTTTATCGGTGGATTTGGCGCGCTTGTGCATAAAGGCGAGACTGCCAGCGATACTGTGTTGCTTTGTTCGCTTGCGTCTGCGCTCTCTTCAACAGAGCGGGTGTGCGCATTTGTTAATATCGCCCATACGCGGACAGGCATCAACATGGATGCGGTAGCTAAAATGGGAGCAATCATCAAAGAGACCGCTCTTCTAACAAAAAAAGACGGTGGCAAAGGCTGTGCTAAGCTTGTCGTCTTTGCCAATGCGATAGAGGATAATCCTTTTATGGCGGGTGCTTTTTGCGGTGCCGGAGAGCCAGAATGCGCAATTAATGTAGGCGTTAGCGGACCCGGTGTTGTCAAGTCCGCGCTCGAGAATGTGCGCGGCGAAAGCTTTGACGTCGTTGCTGAAACGATTAAAAAGACAGCGTTTAGGGTAACACGGGTAGGTCAGCTTGTCGCAAAAGAGGCATCACAGCGGCTGGGGGTTAGTTTCGGAGTCGTGGATCTCTCTCTTGCGCCCACGCCAGCGGTTGGGGATAGCGTTGCACGGATATTAGAAGAAATCGGCGTTGATATCTGCGGTATGCACGGCACTACTGCCGCGCTCGCACTACTTAATGATGCCGTTAAAAAAGGCGGTGTGATGGCTTCGTCTCATGTGGGAGGGCTATCGGGAGCATTTATTCCTGTCAGCGAGGATGAGGGTATGATCGAGGCCGTCAAAAAAGGAGCGCTGTCACTTGAAAAACTGAAAGCGATGACATGCGTTTGTTCAGTCGGGCTCGATATGGTAGCCATACCCGGTGATACGCCCGCAAGCGTAATCTCCGCAATCATCGCGGACGAAGCAGCGATCGGTATTATTAATAGCAAGACAACAGGTGTGCGCATTATTCCCGTTCCAGGCGCAAAAGTCGGTGAATGCGTGGAATACGGTGGGCTACTGGGCAGCGCCGTCGTGATGGATATCGGAATGAGCGGCTGTGAGCGGCTTATTGCCCGCGGTGGAAGGATACCCGCGCCCCTGCAGGGAATCAGAAACTGATAATACCTTGGGTTTTACACGTTGACTTTTTTAGTTTTTGTTTGTAAAATGACATAGTATGCGCCTATAGTTCAGTAGGATAGAGCGAACGCATCCTAAGCGTGAGGGGTTCCGACGCCTGGGATGTATAAAAACTGAATAAACTTTGCATAAGTTCCCGTAGCTCAGTAGGATAGAGCGAACGCATCCTAAGCGTGAGGGGTTCCGACGCCTGGAATGCATAAAAACTGAATAAACTTTGCATAAGTTCCCGTAGCTCAGTAGGATAGAGCGTTCGCCTCCTAAGCGAACGCTGAGTGATTAGAAAATTGTATATGCGCCCGTAGCTCAGTTGGATAGAGCGCACGCCTCCTAAGGCGGAGGACGTACAGGCACCTTTGAAAACCGAATAACCCATTTGCACCTATAGCTCAGTAGGATAGAGCGAACGCCTCCTAAGCGTTAGGCCCCGCGTTCGAGTCGCGGTAGGTGCGCCAGAATGCCCTTAAACACTGCGTTTTCGGGCATTTTCCTTTTCTGCCCGTGCTGCTTTCCTTGCTAATCGAACACTCGCTTTTCCATTAGCAGGCGTTCATGCTTGCGGGCTGGCCTTGCTAATTTTGTCGTGTGCTCATCTGACATTTGCTAAGAAAACAGCCTTATTTGCTAATCAAACGATTAGCAAGCCTTTTTTCTTGCTAATTTCCCCGAGTGACGTTCGTTGTTTGGGCAGTGGCGATGCTCAAAATCTGAAGCAATTGGGCAGCAAGCTCGGGTGTCTTGTCCAATAATTCCATGACCTTCACAGCGTCTTCATTTTTACCTTTGGCTGCTGGCTCTTCCGGAGAAGCCTTGTCTTTTTGATAAAACGCTTCTTCAAACCGTGCCGCGTTGTTCCGCCTATCCTCGTCTAGGATGTGCGAGTAAACATCGGTGATCATCTTAAGCTGCGAATGCCCCGTGTCGCCTTGTACGGCCTTCATATCGCCCCTGTTTAGCTTTAGCTTATAAGTTGTACTTGTATGCCGCAAGCTATGAAACACGACATCAGGCAGGCCATGTACCTGGATAAGCGCCTTGAAAGAGCGGGATATCACCTGCCCCTCAAGCGGCCTGCCGTTTGGCAAGGACACGACCAAGTTAAAATCATGATATTCTTGACCAAGCAACTCCTTCAGCTCATCCTGACCCTGTTTCCATTTAACGAGCATTTCCGCCACGGTTTTAGGTAACCATACGCGCCGGATACTGCTTTTTGTTTTAGGCTTTTTGAGCAATAGTACCGTGTTGTTGCTTGTGAATACAGCAGGGAATAGCTTGACCACATCCTTATTGTTTAACTTTTCCAAAGCGTTTTTGGACACACGCATCAACTCTTTTTCGATGTAAATAGAGGCATTGTTGTCCGAAATACTGCTTTCTTCAATATCCACGCAGTCCCAAGTCAACCCCATTATTTCGCCCAGCCGCAAGGAACAAGAAAACGCTAGGTTGATGGCTAGCGCCAGCCTGTCATCCTCACAGACGGATAACGCTTTGAACAAGTCGTCCGCCGTCCAGATGTCACGCTGCTTGGCTTCCGATTTTGGAAGCGCCGCTTTGGCTACGGGGTTATGCTCCATGTATTCCCATCGGATTGCCTGGTTAAAAGCACAGTTCAGTATCTTATGAATCTCCCGAACGTTCCGGGGCGATACAAAGGTTTTCACGATCTCCCCTTTGTATCGCGGCGCGCTTTTGACCTTCAGCAGCTTTTGATAATACTCGTCCATCAAACGGGGTGTTATATCCGAGAGTTTAACATCCCCAATAATGGGGTTAATGTAATTGTCGATGAGCCCCTTTTTTGCATCGAATGTGGAGAGCGCCCATTTGCTGACGCCATATAGGTCAACGAAGTCATACAAGAGATCAGAAATCGTCTTTACGCTCGGACGAACGAAGGTGCTGTTGCTTTGCTTGTATTCAATCTCAGCTTTACGTTTCTTCGCTTCCTTCATGGTTCCCCATGTTTCCCACTTCTGCTTTTTCTCGCCGTTTTCATCGTAATAGGAATAAACAACCGAATATTTAGATTTTCTCTTTATAATTGAAGCCATTTTTTCTTTTCTCCTTTGATTAAAGTTCTTGTTCGTCCAACCATCTATCAAAGGATTTTTTTGATACCCGTATCGACGTACCAATTCGCACAGACTTAAACCGACCTTCCTTTACGAGTTCATAGGCTGCACTAGGACTGATTCCAAGCAACTGCGCAATTTCCGAAACCATGTATGTCCGCCGTCCACAGGTATCCTTTTGGGTATCCAGAGCTAAATTGGCGTTCATGCATATCCTCCTTTCATAAGAATTGCCGGATACGAATACCTGTAAGCTAAAGTTTACAGGCAAATCGCTTCTGGTGCAAAGGTGTGGATGATGTTCTATCCATCATAAAAATAGGCGACGGCATATCAGTTTCTGTTCTGCAGCGATATGCCGCCACCATTTCCGTTTCTTCTTTGATATATCTTGTTCATGCACGCCTATTTGACACAACTCCCCGGCGTGCTGGGCGACAACGCAGACTGATTGCGGCTGACAATCATCATTGGAATCTCACCACCCCCCTCTGCGGACGGGCTATTTCAGAAGTATCATTATAGGCTGCATGGGTCTTCGCATCCTCTTGTGCCACAAGAGCTTATCAGCAGGGATTTACCGCTCGTACCTTTGATGCTATCGTATTGACGGGAACCTCCCGCAGGCAGTTCTGGCGTATGTGCTGCGCTGCTCGCCGTACAGCTAACGTATCTGCGTTATCGGATATGAATTTTTCAAAGAACCTCTGAAGAAAAATAATCCCTTCAATAACCGTGAACAAAAACGGTTAAATTTGAACGGGTGCAGCTAAAAATACTTCAATTTTTTCTCTAATTGAATCAGAGAACGCTTAATTGACATACGAATAGCGTTAACGCTGGCGTGTTCAAGTCGAGCGATGTGTGAGTAGCTCATGTCAAGAAAGAAATGAGCATATAGGCGCTTAAACTGCTTGTCGGATAAAGCCCGAATAGCAGCATACAACTCCTGCAGCATCATCTTATGTTCGAATATCTCATGTACTGATGGAGTGAACAGGATCGCATCATTTTCGATGCCGTCATTTCTGTCAAGTGAATAATACGCCTTGTGCTTATAGATCAGCCGCCGTTGTGCCTCTTCCAGTCGCTTATAGAGGAATAGCAATTCAGCTACTTCATCCGGCACATTGAACAGAAAATCGGTAGAATATATCGACGAGTAAAAATCCCTCAGATTAATTGTTTTCATTTGAAAACCTCCGTAAAATTTTGATTTTTAGATAGAAATCAAGAAGAAACGGAGGCGATCTTATACGGTGAAAGGCGGAATATATAACAAAAACGCCCTTGGCATATCTGCCTTGAGCGCTTATACCCTTAAGAATTATCTTCTCGCTATATAATGCATTGTTATGTTGAGTTTTTGCTTCATCCCAATGCCGTACTATTCCCGAGATGTAAGCAAGGCTTTTTTTAATAGACCTGCCTTGCATTTTTGAGGAGATTTGATTTTATAGCGTAAATCAAGCATAAGAAAACGCCCTCAAAAAGGCCGCTTCAGGCTGAAAAAGGCATGACTTTAACACAGACGACCAAGGAAAACAATTTTTCTAATCTTTGGTCGGCATATGACCCTTTCAGTTTTATTAAGCGAGCTTTATGTTTTTCCGTAGAACAGACTACGGTTAAGCTCTGATGTTACGCACTATATAGCATTGAAATTTTGTAGTATCACAACCTTTCAAAACTTGTGTATCCAGTGCAAACTATACAAGGAGGTGAAGTGTCAGTGCATAATGAAGTTGAATTGCTTGGCGAGATGGTTGAAGCAGCAAGGTTAAGAAAGGATCTCTCGCGCTCGAAGCTTTCCGAGCAGATTGGGGTGGGGGAACGCCATATCTATGCAATAGAGCATGAAGGAGGCAATCCGAGTTATTGTGTTTTACAGAAATTGATATACGCATTAGAGTTATCCCCCGATGAAATTTTCTATCCTCAAAGCGAACATACCAATCCCAAATTGGCGACTTTATTCAGGGCGATCCGCCGTCTTGACGACCGTGAAATCAATATCATCAAGACGATGGTTGACGCGCTTTTACAAAACAGGTCAGAATAACGGCCAAAAGAATACACCCGCCAAAACTAACAGCTGCGGCAAGAAAAGGGATGGACAGCGTATAGCTCGAAGTCCCTTTTAATTCGGGCGGTAAAAAGGAAGGTAATAATAAACTGTCGACAATACCGGTTAAGGCTCCAAAAACAGAGAAAATAAGAGTATGGAGAGCAATATACAATCGTAATATTCTATGACTTTTCAACCCAACCAACGGAACAGCTTGAGCACTACTTTATGTTTCAATAAACATAATCATAACAGCTTCCGTGAACGCCTATCCAAATCATTTGTTCTTTCTCACCCAGTAACCCTCATTGCAGTTCTTTTATATTTAAATATATCCTGTCCGCTAAACATAAACCGGTACTATCCTGAAATACAGCACAGTACCGGCCTTTGCTATTCTATAATTACTTTGCTATTTTATTTAAATCAATTTTTATCTTTTTATTCTTGATTTTCCACTCTATTATGGAGCCTGCCTCAACGACTGTTTTAAACGCTGCTTCCATTCTTCCTTTCTCAAATTCAATGGGAGGAATCGCTATATCCTCACTGGGCTTGATTAATTCGGTTTTTAGAATAGTACCCGCAAATATAGTCAATTTAGAATCATCTTGGCTGACCTTGTATATACGCCGCTTTCGGTTGTTGTAGCCCCATATGATGGTATATGTGCCATCTCCGTTTTTTATTATTTCATATACCAATGGCACCACAGCAAACCAAAATAGCAACAGCAACAATAAAAGCGCCAAAGCGACAACTGCCAGTCCACACCAAACAATGATATCCCCTGTATTGGGATCCAATATTTCCCCGCCAGGTGAAGGCGTCGTTACAGGTGCTGAATCTCCGGGGTCTGCCGTTTCCCCAGGGCTTACCGTTGCGCTCGGGCTTGCCGTTCCACCCGGACTTGTGGTTGCGCTTGGTTCTTCCGTCTCTTCCGCCCCGCCCGGCATCTTCGCAGTTACGACAGTTGTACCTTCAAATACGACCTTTTCATCCGGATGGGATGTTACCTGAAAAAGCAGAGAAGCTTTATATCTTCCCGCAGCGGCATCCGCAAATTCGTCAGCACTAATCTTTACAGTTACGCTGTAAGCATCCCCGCTGTTGGATGCGTTCAGCATTACCGGCGGACCGAAATATATATCATAAGGCAGTCGTAAGCTGGAGTCGTTTGTCTTTGTCATTCTTCCGGTGATAACCGTTACTGTAAGCCATTCTCCGCTTGCAAGGAACAAGTCTCCCACGACGAAATCTCCAATTACCGCTTCTGTATCAGGATAGATAATTGTTACATTTGGCGGCGCTGAGAAGAAGTATATTGGCTCCGCCACTGCTTGAATTGATGTGCCGGCAATAGTTACTCCATTTTCTGGAGAATTAATGGCTGCATAAACAGGCTGCGTAAGAAATGTAATCCAAACAGCTATTGCTATAATGATCCATCGCTTCTTCTTCACAGTAAGTCTCCTTGAAATTCTGTAACGTTATGTAACTATGCCTGATATTATCGTGATTAAGGTTTATATTTGTTGCTAAAAATTCAAAGAATAAAGATAATATCAATCTCATAGGTTTGCAGACTAATTAATATTTAGTATTTATTTGCCGTGCCGCCGTTAAACTGGCGGCACGGCATACTACTCTATCAGTCCATCGAGTTGTAACTGACCTCAAATGTCATATAACCCTTATATGAGCCGGCCGCTTCAAGTTCAGAAGGCTCACAGCTTACCGAACTCTCGATTAATGCTTCTCCGTCCGTTAATTCATCCTGTGGAAATGTGAACACACCGCCTGCTTGCGCCAGCGCGAAGTCAAGTGACTCGCTTCCCGCACCATCCTTATCCTTCATACTCATATCCGTGGTTGTGTTTGTGACCGTTATAGTCGCGTCATCTTCAACCTGCGCATCTTCTACTGCAACGAGAAAGTCCTTCGTCTGCGTACTCATGCTACGGTCGATCGTCCCAAAGTCCACGCTCGGAGTGATTACAATCGTGTATATGACATCGACGTCGGCAGTGATTACAGAACCTGGCTGTATAATGTCATCAGGGTTGGCGTCTGTAGCTATAAACTCGCTCGGAACAACAGCGCTAAACATACCCGCTGAAACAGCAATCTCGGTTGTAGTATCTTGAACAGAGAGATTACCGCCAACGCCGGTATTTAGGAATTGCCCGCCGATTATAACAACATTACCGCCACCTGCGCTTGGATTGGTGTCTAGCATCAATGCAAGCGTTGCATAAGTGTCTGAGCTGTTCACTAGTTCGCCACCCGAGATTAAGATGTCCACACCATCATTACGTAATAGGTCGACCATAACCGCAGACTGCTCCTGGGCTTCCACTCTGCCGCCGCTGATATCGAGCACTGCTTCACCATCCTTTGTTAAAGAAGGCTGCTGAACCCAGATGCCGCGTTTGTACCCATATATAGTTCCGCCAGCTATTGTGGCCGTGCAAAAATCATCCGAATCACTGTTGGCAAATAGACGAAGCCCGATATAGTTTTCACTTCTAATTGTTCCGCCGTTCACATATAGATGAGCATAAATCCCGCTTCCGTTGCTTAGGTTATCCACCGCGTACGACATTGAGGTGATACCGTTGTTCAATATGATCCCTGAATTTATCGTAAGCGTTCCCGAATTGCTGACAACGGCGCAGCGAGATGCCCAGCCAGAATCCTGCGTACTGTCCATAATCAGCTGGCCACCTCCAACACTGTCCTGGATAGTAAGCGTTCCTGAATTGCTGATGAGATCTGCAGTTGCGGTGCCGGTGCGCGTTCCTTGCAGCGTGTGACCGTTCAATTCAAATATTACCGTTTTACCGTTGGCCACTGAAAAAAACGATCCGCTATCAATTTCACCCGCATCAATGTCAGCGCCGAGAATAATTTCACCCCCCGCATCAAGCGCGGAAGTGAGCTCCGCAGCAGTAGTAACAGTTGTGGCTGCTGCGAAGGCTGCTGTCGGCACCAGCGTTAGTGCTAATGCTATTACCACTGTAATTGCTAAAATCTTTTTCATTTTATTTCTCCTTTTTTCATTTTATTTTAAAGCCTGATGCCGTGGTGTCGTCATTAATTCAGCACCACGGCATACTATTAGTTGTAATTTACCTCGAACGTCATATAGCCCTTGTATGAACCTGCCGCGTCAAGCTCGGACGGATTGCAGCTCACCGAGCTTGTTATGGACTCCTCGCCGTCCGCAAGGTCTGCCTGCGCAAATGTAAACAGACCGCCCGGCTGCGCCAGCGTGAAGGCAAGAGATTCGCTACCCGCGCCGTTCTTATCCTTCATGCTCATATCCGTTGTTGTGTTTGTAACCGTAATGGCCGCGCCATCTTCAATTAACCCATCCTCAACCGCGACGACAAAATTCTTTGTCTGAGTACCCATGCTGCGGTCGATCGTCCCAAAGTCAACGCTCGGAGTAATCACGATCATATACGCTATATCTGCGTTGGCG
>JBMNOU010000038.1:0-18921 GCA_050943215.1 Christensenellales bacterium
ATATATTTCCCTATGTTTCAACAAAAAACATCAACAGGTATTATGTATATTGTATATTATTCCATATAATAGCAAATATCTAAAATAATCTACAAGCGTTTCTGATATTTTTTACACTTTTTTAAAAATAACTTTATATTGTCAAGTTCGTTTTTTATGTTTTCATCTGTTAAGTCTCCCCTTCCTAAACGATCACAAAAAGATAATAATGCCACTTCATTTATATCCGCTTCAGACGTCATCTGTGCGAGATCGGAAAATGGAAGATTTTTTACTACAAATAATACCTGCATATGCCATCTTACCAACGCAGATACTTCTTTAATAAACGTTTCTTCTTGACCGCATTCTTTTAAAAATTTGCGTGCGAGTATCTGACCGGCCTTATCATGATCATAAGATGTGATTTTCCCTTTTCTTTGCTTTGTTTGAGATATCTTTCCAAAATCGTGTAAAAGTGCCGCCCACATCAAAATACGCGGATGTTGGCTTAAATGCTTTCTCTGTGCGGCATTGTCTACAACAAGCATTGTATGATTCCAGACGTTGCCTTCCGGATGATAGACGGGAGACTGGGGAATATTCGATAAACCTGTCAGCAAATGGAATGGGTATTCTTTCGGGAAGAGATTGTCTCTGACTAGTTGTTTAAAATATTCGGACGGTCTCTCATCTTTCATCAAGTGTCCGTCAAATTTTAGAAAATATTTGTGATTATCATCCATTTTATAAATCTAATCCGTTTATGATATCTCATTTAATTTTATTATCATAAAAAACCAAAAAATTATTCTTTTGAAGGGCAGGGCTAAGGAGCGCATCCAAAAGAGCAAGGTTGTTTATTAATCACTCATTTCTTTGGCTATTCGGCTATTCGCTTTTTCCATCTTTTTTTGACGTTTTAATAATATTGAGGATAATGGCGCTCATTGGGATCAGCAGAAAAACAATCCAAATAACATGCCACTGATCAAACAGCGCACCGATAACAAAAAATACCGCCGTTGCGAACACAGCAACAAATCCCATAATAGCTCCCGAAATATTTTTACGCTTGATAATGTCTAAAAATACCGCTGTTATAGGAATAACCAGAAAAACCAGCCATCCCGGATGCCATAAATCAAACCCAAAACCGATAAGCAGATAAATAACGGCAGCTAGAACAGCGACAAGACCGGTAATCGATCCGTACATATCCTCACGTTTAGATATCAGATCCATGATGACCGCTGTAATTGGTATCGACAGGAATACCAGCCATACGATGTGCCAGCTTTGTGTTGAAAAACCAAGTATAAAAAAGCAGGCAGTTGCAAAAATCGCAACCAGACCAACAATAAGACCGTACATTTCTTTTTTCATTTACAACATCCTTTCAAAAATATAAGATATGTATAATAAAGACTTCTTCGTTAAACCATATTTATAAAATTAAGCCATGATTACGTTCCGAGAAGAGTGCTTATCTTCCAACTCTATCGGAAAGATTATAGTCTAAATATTTAAATAATATAATATTAACATAAACTTTAGTAAAATTAAATCGGTTAATTGAAACCCAGCAACGGTCAAAACTCATCACATCACTGTTAAACTGAAATTTTCTTTTTATAATACTGATATGGCTGGATACAGCTGTAATTAAGCATGCCATCCAACTCACCCACTCCAATGCCCCCGCAAAGTCAAGTTTTTTGTCGAACGACATTGAACGGAATCCGTCTCCCAGCACAGATGCGTGAAAACGCGTATGATAGACCCTAACGCCAGCAATTTTGGATATGCGCTACTCCGTTAACATGAAACCGAATGGTCCGTGCAGCGATTATACGTAGTCTAACTGCCTGCTACCTTTTCTCTTGAACCATCCCTTGCCGACATGTGCATAATAGGAGTACAGCTCGTTATCCGCCATACTCATCAGAGCGCCAGTGCAAAGTCCTGTAGTTACCCTATTATTTTGGATCATATGTTGTAACTAGGTAGTTTAGGTTTCTCATTGTGTACCCCATGTTTTCCCATTCTGTTAATACCTGGTCCAATATTTCCGAATTGGTCCTTGAGGTGGCATGTAGCAGAGCGATCTCACCAGGATGAGTTCTTGAGATAATCGTCGATATCGCGGACTGAGCATCTGGCTGGTTGTCAACATACCAATCCTTGTATGCAAAGCTCCAGAAGATTGTAGAAAAACCAAGCTCCTGTGCGTATTTAAGACAAAGCTCGCTAAACTTCCCCTCGGGCGGCCTGAAATACTTGGGCATTCGCTTTCCTGTTACCTTATAATAAGTATCTTCTATTTGGGAGATCTCTTTTTTAAACGAATTAAAATCAGTCATGTTTGCCATGTCTTTATGGTTCGTAGAATGATTGCATACTAGATGTCCCTCATTGACCATACGGTTAACGAGATCAGAATTAGTCTTGATATAGTGCTCAACAATAAAAAATGCGGCTGTCACGCCATGTTTTTTAAGAGTATCCAAAATCTTTCCAGTGAACCCATTTTCGTATCCCGCGTCAAACGTCAGATATATGATCTTTTCCTTTGGGTCTCCTGCGGAATATGCGTTATAATTGTATATAAATCGCATTGACTCCTCAGGTTCAGGTTGTACCCCGTCGGTTCGCGGCATATAATACCAGCTATACACGCTTCTCTCACTGTGCGCTGCTTGCACGAAAAAAACTTCGGAAGCGTACCCGAAGCTAAAGGAGAGGGTAATTAGTACAACATCCAATAAGGCAGTAAAATATAAAACAAATTTTTTTATTCGCATGTGGTTCCCTTTTTCATTGTTTTATATAATAAAATTATGCATAGGGGAAAGAGTATATGCATTGTTGTCTAGACTACTCCATTGTTGTCTAGACTACTCCATAGAAATAGCCTTCAAATGAATGAAGGCTATTGTTTAAGCACTTATTAACTTGATGTAAGAAGGATTTTAGCCATAAATCGTCACGAATTTGATTGAATACAAATCACACATAAGCAGATCGTCTGTCTGGATTGGCTGCAGAACGATATAGCTTGCCCCAACTTCCATCAATACTCCAATTCGGTCTACAAGCGCTCCAGACGTTCCGACTAAAAACTCTACTCTCATATTTCTTCCTAGGAAGTTTTTTAAAAACCCCGCAGTATAATAAGGATTCTGCACAGTGGTCGGCTCGTTAGATGTAGGCACTATAGGCACTGTCCCGCTCAACGGACTCTGAGCCATAGGCCTAGTCTGCATATTTCTTGGAAGTGCCTGCATGGGCATTTGTGTTTGACCCGCAAGCTGCGGCAACCGGTTTCTTACATTTCCGGTACTGTTCGGATAATTATATGAATCACATAGACAAGACATCTCTCCCCCCCCTTTTTAATTTATATTTATTATGTCAGTGCATATAGCGACGTCGGCTGATAAAAACAATGCTGTTGTACCCTGTTGAACTGAACTCCCGTCCTGTTATACGGAAAATATGATGGACACTCTGAACTGTAAGGGTTCATGTACCAAAGTGTTTCAACCACTCCGGGGTGAACATTACCGGAAAGTGCCCAATCCGCAATATCATAATGTATTTGTTCAGGTGGATTATTCCAAACCGTCTGTGGATTAGGCTCTCCATAAGCCGTCGTCATATAACAAGTAAACTGACCTGGCTGTTGTAAAACCCTTCTTAAATCTCCCTGGCCGGTTCTTAAATACTCTCCATAAGCAACATGTACCCTGTTCATAATCGTTGACGCAACGGCTTTCATGCCGCTATCTCCTTCCCCGCCCGCTTCGCATTTGATCATTCGTGCAAACAAGTCTCTAGTTGAAAGTTCCATATTAACTCACCTTTGTCTTTTTAAGTTTTTGCCGTAAAACAATTATTACAGGCTTTATTACATTTAGTATAGTATATTGGCTTAGCATAAAAATTGATAAAGATTTAATCATTTATTTTCTTTTTAAGTTGATATTGAGGACTTTTAAGAACTTCGTAATTACCGCTTAAATATAATACATTAGCATGAACGCTAAAAGAATGAAAAATATAAGGAAGTGATGAATAATTGAACATATATGTTGTTAAGCCCGGAGACTCCCTTTATAAAATATCGAGGCAATTCGGAGTCAGTCCGGATGAACTTTTTAAATTAAACCAGCTCGGGGATATCCCATACCTCGTTGTGGGTCAGACTATCGTGATACCCACTACGGAAACGGTTTATACGGTACGTCCCGGTGATACGCTTTGGAGTATTGCCAGAAAGTTTAGCACGACTGTCAATAACATTATCGCTCTAAACGGCATTACCAATCCGGAACTTCTAGAACCCAAAACAACTCTAAGGATACCGCTGAGATCTAAAAACTATGGTTTTATCGAGGTTAACGCATATATCGAGCACTCCACGGCACAGAACGAATCGCGGCAGGTTAACGACGTCGGCGAGTATCTAACCTATATCAGTCCTTTCAGTTACCAAGCCAAGATCGACGGAAGTTTGAATCCGCTCAACGACAGTACGATACTCAGTGAGTCGAGGAAATACAGGATAGCACCGCTGATGGTCGTTACAAACTTTGCAAACGGAAACTTCGACACCAATCTGGTCGATACCATACTTCAAAACCCGAGTATACAGGATACGTTGATCAACAACATCATCAATGTTATGAAAGAAAAAGGATATTATGGGGTGAATATCGACTTTGAAAGGATTTCTCCCGAAAACAGGCAGCTTTACAACGATTTTCTGAGAAGAGTGGTTGCTGCGCTTCATCCTTTGAATTATGTCGTATCAACAGCGCTGGCACCAAAGCCATCCGACTTCCAGACAGGTGCCTGGCATGGCGCACATGATTATCGCGCTCACGGAGAAATCGTTGACTTTGTGATCTTAATGACGTATGAATGGGGATGGTCGGGCGGACCACCGTATGCCGTTGCGCCTATCGATCTTGTTGAGGATGTCATCCGGTACGCGGTCAGTGTAATCCCAAGCCGAAAGATCTTGATGGGCATGCCTTTATACGGATATGACTGGCCTTTGCCGTATATGCCGGGCGGAAGATGGGCAAAGAGGATAAGCCCTCAGGAAGCGATACGTCTGGCGGCCGAAAGGAGCATGGAAATTAGGTTTGATACAAAGACACAATCGCCTACTTATCGATATAGAGACGCGAACAATGTAGAGCACGAGGTTTGGTTTGAAGACGCAAGAAGCGTACAGGCAAAATTGCTGCTGGTCAATAAATATGACCTCAGGGGTGTCAGTTATTGGCTGCTCGGCGTCTCGTTCCCGCAAAACTGGATTGTGCTTGATGAAATGTATAACATCGTAAAACTGGTTCCGTAGTATAAGGGGCGAAACCCATGCCCCTTAACTGATACTATTGTTATAGAATTGTCCAATGCATTTGAATCGCAACCTCTTTCAGACTTGGATCCGGATTTACCACGACTGGCCGGCCTACAAGCTTTAGCAGCTCAATATCCGAATAGCTATCCGCATAGACCAGGCTTTTTTCCCAGTCAACTGCTCTGTCATTGAAATAGCCTTGAATTTTTTCGACTTTTTCAAAACCGCAAATCACATCCAGCGGCTCTGTCAAATCAACCAAGCCATTTTTGAAATGCATCTTTGTTCCGATTACAGTGTCAACGCCAAGGAAGCGTCCGATATATCCCAGCAATGTATCATAACACCCGGATAGTAGCACGATGTGAAAGCCTTCTTCTTTGGCTTTGTACACCTCGTTGACTATTTCAGTATTCAAATCGGGGATAATAAGATCGGCACAACGCTCAAAAAAAATAAGTACCTTTTCTTCGTTCATGCCTCTAAAGATGCGGGTAAACTTCTGCATCGCGGACTTCGCAATCTTTTCTCGGACGTGTTTTTGAAATAGACCGATCCTATACCTTAAATAAAGTCCGCAGACCGATATATATACTGATATCAGCCTTGCTGTTGAATACTTCTGTTGGTTCCATTGCTTCATCAAAAACGGCAGAGTGTCTTTAAGAAAGAGAGTACCATCAAAATCGAAGATCGCTAGTTTCATACGCTAAACCTCAATCAATATTTCTCATGCTAAGTGAAATCCTTTTTTTATCCGGATCAACGCTAATTACGATGACTTTAACAACATTGCCCGGTTTTAGAATATCAAGCGGGTGTCTGACAAACGTATCGGAGATTTCAGAAATGTGAACCAGTCCATCCTGGTGAACGCCGATATCGACGAATGCACCAAAATCCGTTACATTACGGACCGTTCCTGTCAGCACCATACCCGTCTTTATATCCTCAAGGTGCATCACGTCAGAGCGAAAAACCGGCTGCTCAAATTTATCCCGCGGGTCGCGTCCAGGTTTTTTAAGCTCTTGCAAAATATCTTTGAGCGTGATCTCTCCGATGCCTATTTGCCTAGTCAATGTAGATATGTCAAGATGATCGATCTCTTTTCTTATTTGGTCAAGCCCTTTGGCGATTGTCTCGTATCCTTTAATATGCATCAGTTGATACACAGCGTGATACGATTCTGGATGAATTGCGGTGTTGTCAAGCAGATTGTCCGCATCCGGTATCCTTAAAAAACCGGCGCATTGCTCAAAAGCCTTTTCACCGAGCATAGGCACCTTTTTTAGCTGTTCTCTGCTGATAAAGCGACCCAGCCGCTCGCGCATCTTTACAATGTTTTTCGCTGTAGCAGCCGTTATCCCTGAAACGTATTGAAGCAATGAAGGTGAGGCGGTGTTCAAATCAACACCAACCTGGTTCACACAGCATTCGACGATGCCACATAGCATCTCGCTAAGCCGTTTTTGATTGACATCGTGCTGGTACTGCCCGACCCCAATGGCTTTCGGATCGATTTTGACCAGCTCCGCTAGCGGATCCTGCAGTCTGCGCGCAATGGATACCGCGCTTCTTTGCGCCACATCAAGCTTTGGAAGCTCTTCCGCTGCCAGCTTCGATGCTGAATAAACAGACGCGCCCGCTTCATTGACCATTACATAATAAACCGTTCTGCTGATTTTTTTTATCAGCGCAGCCACAACCGCTTCCGTTTCCTTTGAGGCAGTGCCGTTGCCAATGGCTATTATATCCACATCATGTTTTTCTATGAGCTGTTTTAATTTCTTTTCGGCCTCGGGTATGTTATGATAGTCTAGTGTCATATACACAATATCCGTGTCCAATACTTTGCCGGTTGGGTCGATCACCGCAGCTTTATTCCCTGTCCTATACCCAGGATCGAGCGCTAGTACTGTCTTGCCTTTGACAGGCGGCTGAAGCAGCAGATTTTTTAAATTCTCTCCGAATACTTTAATAGCCTGCTCTTCTGCCATTTCAGTCAGCTCTTTTCTAATCTCTCTTTCGATGGAAGGAAAAATCAGCCTTTTGCAGGAGGCTTTCGCAGCATCCTCTAAATAACGGCTCTTCCAGCCCGGACGCATAACGTGCTTTATCACCGCTTGAAAAGCAGCTTCTCCATTTATATCAAGCTTTACGCTTAATGCTTTTTCCTTCTCACCCCTATTCAGGGCGAGTATCCGGTGCGGGACCAGACGGCAAACAGGCTCCGAAAAATCGTTATACATTTCGTATACGGTATTTTGCTCCCCCGCTGTTTTTGATACGATTAGGCTGGTGCGTCTTGCAAGCCCGCGTATCTTCTTGCGCAGTTCCGCATTATCCGAAATCATCTCGGCTACAATGTCCTTCGCGCCCTCTATCGCTGCCTCTAAAGAGTCTATGCCTTTTTCGCGATTGATGTAATCCCGGGAAATACGGGCCAAATCTTTATCCGATGTCTGCTGTCGCCAGATCAGCCAGGCTAACGGCTCTAAGCCTTTATCTTTTGCAACCGTCGCTTTTGTCTGCCGTTTAGGCCGGTAAGGCCGGTATAGATCGTCGACTTCGGTCACACTATACGCGCTGTTAATCTTTTTCTCAAGCGATGGCGTCATTTTATCCTGCTGTGCAATCAGCCTGATGACCTCTTCTTTCCTGCTTTTTAGGTTCTTTAAGCAGTCGAGCCTCTCTTCAAGCTGACGCAGTATCTCGTCCGAGAGCCCGCCGGTCGCCTCTTTCCTGTATCGCGCAATAAAAGGAAGTGTATTTCCCTTTTCGATAAGCGCGATAGCGCTGGCCGCCTGGTTTTCTTTTATTTTCAGCTCATCGGCTATTTGTATGATAATATCTTTCAAAATTCATCTCCAAAAATATACATGATTTAATGATGTGCATCAAAAATGTCACTGCCTTAAATGAGTAATCTGACGGGCATAATTATCAAACACACAGTTTATTTTATCTATTGTGTAAAAAACCATTCCATTTGCTTTTTCTTTCAATCATTTTGCCTATCTCATCTAAAAGATGCTGTCTGATTTCAAAGAGCTTATAAATGTCGATACCCAGCTGCTGTATAATAAAATCTTCGGGTGCCGCAGCAGTATCAATATCCATTTCAAGTCCGTGCCTGCTTCCGCGATAACAAAAAAGGGGTGTTTTGGCAGCACATCTGTACGCCGTACTGATAATGTCCTCACATTTATATAGTTTTAAGAGGTGTCCTGTGACGCCTTTTACCCCAGAGTCCACGGATATGTTATCGATCATTTTCTCAAACGCCTTGTTTTCCGCGGTATATCCCTCAACAACAAAGAAGGCAGCATCGGCTGCACCATCTATCACCTCTGCTGCGTCGGCAACCGCATTCACTGTCTCCCCATCCGTATCTTCATTCAGAAATGTCTCACATTTTTCAAGCTGTATTTCAAGCGTTTTGGCGTAGTATAGCTTTAAAAGCGCAGCCTGCACCTCTTGCGGCAGCGTGTCGTCTATCGCTTGTTCAAGAGTAAAATCTTTAAGCATCAGGGCCAGTTCTTTATATTTATTCGCAGAATCGATAATTCTTTGCTCCATGCCATCACGCCCTTAGTTTTTTGTTATACAGTACCACGCTGATCGCAAAAAATACAAGTGCCATACCCGCAAGGACAAGTATATTATTGATCACACTGCCAAGACCGCCGCCATAAACGGCGAGGCTTTCTACTGCCTCAAGTACCCATTTCTGAGGCATTGCATTAGCAACCCCTAAGAGAATATCCGATCCGACTACGGACAAGGGCCACATGCATCCTCCGAGCATTGCCGTTGCAACAAGAATCACGGGCATCCCCGCATTCATCTGCTCATACGTATTAAACAGCGTTGACAGTAGCAGGCCAAGGCATGTCGCTGTCAGCCCAAAAACGATAAAAACTAAAAATATAGGCATCAGGTTCTCGCCAAAATCGATGCTGAACAGCAGCTGCCCTAAAAAAAGTACAATTGCCATTTGTACAATACCGATCAGAAAAGTCGGGATAAAGTTGCCCGCCAGCACAGCTGTTCCGGAAAGCGGCGATATCCTGATTCTGTTCCATGTATTGAGTTTTTTATCTTCAAGAATGCTGCCGATCGTAAACACGATGCTAAACATCACAAAGAAGATATTAAAACCCATCAGAAAATGTACATCTGTCGCAAAAGCCTCGTCAAAACCGGCGGCCCCTACTATGCCGGTTTTGATGGTAACAGCTGCATACTCTCCCATACGGTCTGAAAACTTTTGTTCAACATCCTTGGCGGATGGAGCGGCAATGCCAATGCCCGCCACCGTATCCGCTAACGTTGATTGCAGCGAATAGATATGTGCCGTTCTAGAAGAAGCCGAACGTATTGCGTTCTCAAGTGCCATTATTTCCCGGATATCCGCTGTTTTCACCAGTGTAAGGGTAGCGGTGCCTTTTTTGAGACTCTCCCCGAAACCCTTGGGTATAACGATGGCCGCCATCGTTTCCCCTTTCGCAACGGATATTTCCGCTTCTTTTTCTCCTATCAGCTCTAAGGAATATGTGCCCGTACCAAGCGTGTCTAAAAACGTTTCTGTCACATCTGAATGATCGTTATCCGAAATATATACCCTTTGTATATTGTTGCTGCCAAATAACGCGTTACCGAAAACAAAGGTCAAAACAAGCGCCAATGAAATCATGATCACGTACATGGAGGCTTCAGTGCGCATTCTCTTAAACTTCAGCCACAAAATGGATGCCATGCTCAAACCCTCCTTTTTCTTGGAAATAGCATGGTGCCGATTAAAAATAACACGGCGCCGAGAGCAATACTTCCAGAAAGATAAGGCAATATCTCTATCAAAGGTGCACCGGTCACATTTTCGGTATAAGCTTTTACCGCAAGCCCGTTAGGCGTAATCAGTGATACAAAAGTAAAAAACTTCGGCAGTAAATAAAGCGGGATATAACTGCCGCCAAAGAGCGCTACAACCTGCACAACGACTGACTGAAAAACGGTGCTAATTCTTGGGTTGCCCGCCCTATAAACCCATACCATTAAAAGAACACCAAGACCTGTTACCGATATGGCCGTGCATATCGATGTCATTAGAAGTCCCAAAGGGTCTCCCCAATCGATACCGAAAGCCAACGTCGAAAACCCAAAAAGGATGATGAGTTGCAAAAGGCACAAGAAAAAAATCGCAAAAGATTTACCAATAAGCAGCTTCTTATTTGATATACCGGCAGCTGTCAGCCTTTGAAGCGTTTTTTCTTCATTTTCGGTGTGTAAAAACACGCTGCCGTGCCCCGCTGAATACAATATAAACATACATGCAATGGCGATCGAGTAATAATAGAAGCTGTCAAGCACCTTCCTTGCTTCAATGTTTTTTGACTGAATGTCGATTCCCGGCGTTGCAAGAGAGCCGGCCGAATCCTGTATAAATTTTATAATATCAAGCTTGCTTATTGTTTCTTGAAAAGGCTGGCCATTATCCATTACCATCTGAAAAAGTACGCCAAGATCAGCGGAAATGGACGATATAGCATCAGTATAAGATTGCACGACTCCGGTCACTATGCTCAGTTTAAGCGTGCTTTGCCGCGAACCCATAACGACTATCTCGGTTCTGTCTCCGCCTCCCTGCATGCTATTTATGACGTTTAAAATGTAGTCTTTGGGGATAGTGATGACTGCATCGACAGCGCCTTGCTCAAGTAGGCCTTGCGCCTTGGCTTCATCTGTTACCTGATAGCTGATAAACGCACTCACCTCATCAGAGTCAAGGATGGAATAGATCGACATCATATCCGCGTCAAATGAATTGTCGGCGTTAGCTCCCATTTTGAGCTTAATTCCCGAAACATCACTTGAATTCGTATGGTCTACAATGGCAATGTTGATCTGCATAATTGGATTGCTCCGTTGAAAGATGCCGCCAAGTGCCAGACTCAGTATCAAAATCAAAACTAGAGGCATAATAAAAATAAAGATCAGCGCCTTAAAATCCCTTAATACAACCAGCATATCTTTTTTGATAATATCAAACAATCTCATGTTAATCCCTCAGCGCTCTTCCCGTCAGATTTAAAAACACTGTTTCAAGATTGGCTTTTTCTGTATCAAATGCAACAAGATCGGCATTGCTTTTTGCGATCAAGTCAAGGATAGCTTTTGTTGACGCATTGGATGCTTTTGCAACGATATGTATATCCCTACTCTCCATACTGACAGTTGAAACACAGTCTAGTTGCCGGAGACGGTCGCCAAGCAATTTGTCTTCTTTGCTGAGTTTTACGCTGATCTCATACTGAGCACCCAAAGTTGCCGTAATCTCGTCTTTTGTACCGGCTGCAATGATATGCCCTTCGTCCATGATACACACCTTTGAGCATAGCATTTCCACTTCCTCCATATAGTGGCTCGTATAGATTATCGTAGTACCGTTTTGAGACAATGCTTTAACGGTGTTCAATATATGATTCCTCGATTGCGGGTCTATGCCTACGGTCGGCTCATCCATAATGATAAATTCAGGCTCATGCAGCAGTGCAGCGCCGATATTCAGACGCCTTTTCATTCCACCGGAATATTTTTTGACTTTATCTTTGAGCCTGTCTTCGATGCCGATTATCTGTGATACCTCATTAATTTGCCTTTTAAGCACACCTCCTCTAAGGCCATAAGCTTTGCCCCAAAAGGTCAGGTTTTCGAGTCCTGAGAGATTTGGATAAAGAGCAATTTCCTGGGGAACCAGCCCGAGAACTTTCTGTATACATATTGGGTTTATAACAATATCATGGCCTTTAAACATAATTTTTCCAGCATCCGGAACAATCAGCGTGGCGATCATCGAAATTGTCGTTGATTTTCCGGCACCGTTTGGCCCAAGAAGCCCTAAAATATCGCCTTTTTCCACTCTGAATGAGATACCATCTACAGCTTTAATATTTTTAAAATACTTTTTCAATCCTGAGATTTCGAGAAAAGGCATAACATCCTCCAAGTAAAAAAATAACCTTTTTTATACTATCATAAAACTTACAAAAATTACAACGATAGTATTTTATTTTGTTGTAAAAATTAATGTAGAGAAACGTTTATTTATGATTGGCATAAATTATATTGAACTGAAAAAAAGGTTGTGATGTTCATTGAATATTTTAGTAGCAATTGAAGACAAAGGGCTTGTTCTCAAACCGCTTATTGCAAACAGAACGCATGATGCATTGCGGCTTGGATGTATGATCAGTATAAATGAGATAAATGAAACCGATGGCCGAATGGTAAGCATTGTAGTCACCGATTGCGAACGCAGCTTAGAAAAAGAATGCACCATACTATGCACCATTCTTGCGGATATTATTATTGAAAACCTGCAGATCAGGTATTTGGTGCGGCTATTAAAGCAACAGTATTATTATTTATCCGAAAAGGAACAATGTGATATATTGGTTCGCGTGCTAAAAAAACTTTGGTACGGAACATCTGGCCAAAAAAACGAAATCATAATGTGTAAAAGCGATATACGACAAAGGCTATATGGGACAATCATTGAAAATGAAGCCAAGACGATTGTGCTCGAAGGGTTTATGCGATTTCGGATGAAGGATTGTCTTGCTGCCTGGGAGAAGGAGCTTGCAAAAAACGTTGAGGATTATATCCGAAAAAAGGAATACGTCGAATTTGTAGAAATCCTTCGGCTGTTTGTTAAAATCCGTATACCCCGGATACGCAAGGTACACATCTGTGTGGATAGCGATGGCGAATACGTTCTACTTGACGAGCGCTTGTGCCTTTTGAAATGCCAGTTTATTGGCACCAACATTGATAAAGATGACGCTCTTTTGTCTGCGCTTGTCAATATCGCGCCACTTAACATCGTCGTGCATAATAAAGAGAGATTTTGGGATGCCCGTATTATTGAAACCATCAAGGATGTTTTTGGCCAGAGGGTAGAATTTTCTGAAGATATGATATGACCGTGGCCTAAAACCGTCGGTTTGCAGAAAAACACAAACCTATGCCTGTTTTGTTGTATTAATTTATTGATATTCCTACACTTCTATAGTAAAATACCCACAAAATCTAACGGAGAAAGTGAATGGTTATAGATTTTCACACACACTGTTTTCCCGATGCTGTTGCAAAAAAAGCAATCCCCGAGCTGGAAGAAAGCGGCTGTGTCAAAGCGCTTCATGACGGTACTGTTGGCAGTCTAAAGCAGTTAATGGATGAATGCGATGTTGACATCAGCATCGTGCTGCCCGTTGCGACTAAGCCGTCACAGGTTCCGGTTATCAACGATTGGGCGAAAAGTTCCGCAGATGATACCCTTTGTTTTTTTGGCGCACTTCACCCGGACGATCCGTATTTTTATGAAAACGCAAAAAAATTGAAGGAGGATGGGTTTAGGGGCGTCAAACTGCATCCTGATTACCAACACTTTTATGCTGACGAGCCGCGCATGATGCCGCTGTACGAGGCTTTGCGTGATCTCGGCCTAATTGTTTCACTCCATTCGGGTATGGATATCGGATACCCGGTACCTGTCCATTGCACACCGCTAATGATAAAAAACATCATGGAATCGATCAAAGGACTTAAAATCATTGCCGCTCATATGGGCGCGTACGCGCTTTGGCAGGATGTTGAAGCGCTGCTGATCGGCCTTCCTATATTTTTCGACACATCATATTCTTACCATGCACTTAAACAGCAGGGTATGGAACGCATTATCAAAAAGCATGGTGCTGAAAACGTTCTTTTTGGCACAGATTCTCCCTGGAAAAGGGCAGATACTGAGATCTCGCGGATCATTGCGCTTAACCTGCCTGCCCGGGATATCGACAAAATACTGTTTGGTAATGCGCTCTCGCTCCTTAATTAAGCTATCACCTTTTGCATTCCGGTCATATTATAATAAGGGAGTCCAATACAGCATGCGGGGTGAAATATGATAGAGCGAGGAGATATTTATTATGCGGACTTAAACCCCGTTACCGGATCGGAACAAGGCGGCATACGTCCCGTGCTTGTCATACAAAACGACACTGGCAACAGGTTTAGTCCCACAGTGATCGTTGCAGCCATTACGTCCAATCTCGGAAAAGCACGTTTGCCTACGCATATTGTCATTGATGAAGACGTGTTATCGGAAAAAAGCGTTGTTCTTTTGGAACAGATCAGGACGATAGATAAAACAAGGCTAATAAAAAAGATGGGACGGCTAAGCGAAAAGGATATGCTTCGCATTGATGAAGCCATTTCCGTCAGCATGGGGTTTGATAAAAATAAGTAAAAAGGCAAAAACTAAAAGGCGGAAGAAAGTTTCTTCCGCCTTTTTACTGAATAATACCTTGGAGGCTTAATGAAACAAAAAATAAAAGACTATATCGCTATTACAATCGGCGTTATAATAGCGGTTTCGGGACTTAACCTTTTTCTTGTACCCAATAAAATAGCCGCCGGGGGAATCAGCGGTATTGCAACGATATTATTCCATGTATTCCGTATACCTCTTGGTTTAAGCATCATTACGCTTAACATCCCGCTTTTTGTATTTGGGTGGAAGGTAGTCGGAAAAAGCTTTGCGATAAAGACTGTCTATGCACTGCTTTTTTACTCTCTGTCAGCTGAGGTTATACCTATTCCCTCTTCAAATCAGGATATGTTCTTAGGGTGCGTATACGGCGGCGTACTGTTGGGTATGGGAATAGGTATCGTCGTAAAATCAGGCGGAAGCACAGGCGGTACGGATATGGCGGCAAAGATGCTTAGCGCGACACTCAAATCCGCTGGTATCGGTCCATTTGTATTTGCCATCGATTTTGTCGTGATTGCGGCGGCCGGATTCATATTTGAACCGACAGCCGCGCTTTATGCTATTGCTTCACTATATATTTCAACCAAGCTGATTGACTTTTTTACGGTCGGCCTTAGTGCAGCAAAAGCATTTTATATCATTACGGACAAAGGTGACGAGATCGCAGGAGTAATCATGAAACAGATGAACAGAGGCGTCACATCTTTTATTGCGAAAGGCCTATACAGCGGGAAAGAAAAAAACGTCCTGCTTTGCGTACTCAAATGGCGTACAGAAGGGGCAAAATTAAAAAAACTTGTTAAAAGCATTGACAATCACGCTTTTGTTATTGTTGCAGACGTTAAGGAGGTATTAGGGGAAGGTTTTTAAAATAATATGGTTTTTTATATGATAATGTTGTTCACTGTGTATGTTTAATGGTATTATTAAAATAGATATAAAAAAATTCTTGAAGAGAGGAGCATTAGCCGCATGAAATCGAATCAAAAGGGCATGCCCTGGTGGCTTGCTATAATAATAGGCGTGCTGATTATCGCCGCGGGAATATTCTTGTTGGTCTCCCCTAGCGACGGTCGCGATGTCCTTATTTTTATTGTAGGCCTTGGCGTACTCCTATACAGCCTGTACAACTTCTATAGAGCAATACAATCCAGAGACGACAACCGTATTTTTATCCCGTTTTTAGCTCACGGCCTGCTAGATATTGTATTGTTCCTTCTGATACTTTTTATTAACAAATCACCTGCACTGCTCAGCGTGATACTCTCCTGCTGGCTGATCGTGTTTGGTTTATTTGGGATCATTCATGCTAGACAAGACGGGGGCGATAACCACCGTAGGATCAGAATTAACACTTTTTTAATGCTGATCGGGCTTGGATTGCTGATTATACCATTCATACTCAGTATTGATCCTGTCGTATTCCTCGGCATTATTGCGCTGGCGTTCGGCGTTATGAAAACCATTCAAGGCATTATCAGCAAAGTCAGGCTAGACGAAAGCACATCGGGCGGTCGTTCTAACTTATTATAGGGGATTTACCTTGTCCAGAAAATTTTCCCTTGTTGTCCGATAAGGCTAGACGGGTGCCCTAAAGTATTGACATACATTGCTTGTTGTCATATAATGAGCGTTGAAAAGGACAAGTAACCTATATCGTATCCGCAATAAGAGACGTGTACACCATAGGCTGGGAGTGTACCGTGCGCGATATATGGTAAAACCACCTTTTCTTAATGGGTTTGGCACCCGTATCGGCCTATGAGTTGCCATAATGGAATATGGGTGGAACCGCGGTTAATAATCGTCCCATGTACGTAAAGTACGTGGGTTTATTTATTTGATACGAAAACAGAAGAGGTGAAAATATGAAAATCATATTGGCTGACGGAGCGATCAGTGAATTTAAAAATGGGCAAAGCGCCCTTGATATCGCAAAAGAGCTCTCGCAAAAGCTTGCAAAAAAGGCACTTGCCGCCAAAATAGATGGCGAAGTGTGCGACCTTACAACAATTATAGATAAGGATTGCCGTCTTGGTATACTAACTTTTGAGGATGAAGAAGGGAAACAAACGCTATGGCATACAGCGGCTCATGTTATGGCGCAGGCCGTAAAGCGTCTATACCCGGACGCGAAACTTGCAATAGGTCCCGCTATTGATTCAGGGTTCTATTACGACTTCGACCTTGAAAAACCATTTGTTGCTGAAGACCTCGAGTCTATCGAGAAAGAGATGAAAAACATTGTTAACCAAAATCTTTCGCTAGAGCGGTTTGAACTGCCACGCGGCGAAGCGTTGGCGTTGATGAAAGATGAGCCGTATAAACAGGAACTGATCCGCAGCCTGCCCGAAGGAGAGGCTATTAGTTTTTATAGACAGGGAGACTTTATTGATCTTTGCGCAGGGCCGCACATCCCTTCTACATCCGGTATCAAATCGTTTAAACTTTTGAGCATCGCGGGAGCATACTGGCGGGGTAACGAAAAGAATAAAATGCTAACACGCGTGTACGGTACGGCTTTTGAAAAACAGGAAGAGCTCAGTGCATATCTTAAAATGCTTAAGGAGGCCAAAGAAAGAGATCATAACAAGCTAGGGCGTGAACTCAAATATTTTACGACCAATGATGCAGTTGGGCAGGGACTACCGCTCATAATGAACAAAGGTGCAAAGGTGATCCAGATACTGTCACGTTTTATCGAGGACGAAGAGGAAAAAAGAGGGTATCAGATCGTGCGTACGCCAAACATGGCTAAAAGTGATCTTTATAAGATTTCCGGACACTGGGATCATTACAAAGACGGCATGTTTGTACTTGGCGACGAAACAAAAGATAGCGAAGTACTTGCGCTGCGTCCAATGGACTGTCCGTTCCAGTTCATGATATACAATTCCGAGATGCATAGCTATAGAGAGCTGCCCATAAGGTATAACGAAACGGCCACGCTTTTCCGCAACGAGTCTTCAGGCGAAATGCACGGACTCATTCGGATAAGGCAGTTTACTTTGGCCGATGCACACATCATTTGTACGCCGGAACAGGTCGCTGCAGAGTTTAAAGCGGTGCTTGACCTTATCGGATACATTATGAAAAGCATCGGTATTGAGAATGATGTTTACTACCGTTTTTCCAAATGGGATCCAAACAATACCGAGAAATATATCGATGACCCTAACGCTTGGGATACAACCCAGCGTATGATGAAAGAAATCATTGACGACATTGGCCTTAAATACGTAGAAGCGGAGGGAGAGGCCGCGTTTTACGGTCCAAAACTTGACCTCCAGTTTAAAAACGTATATGGGAAAGAAGATACACTATTTACCGTGCAAATCGATTTCGCGCTAGCTGAACGGTTTGACATGAGTTACATCGATTCGAACGGCGAGAAAAAGCGGCCGTATATTATTCACCGGTCTTCCATCGGCTGCTATGAGCGGACACTCGCAATGCTGATCGAGAAATACGCAGGTGCTCTTCCGCTCTGGATAGCACCCGAACAGGTCCGGTTGCTATCTATCACGGACAGGTCAGTCGATTACTTAAAGGATTGGGAGAAAAAGCTGTGCGCGGCGGGCATCCGTACAAAACTCGATGACAGAAGTGAAAAAATCGGATATAAGATTCGTGAAGCACGCAGCGAGAGGATCCCGTATATTGTCGTCGCGGGAGACAATGAAACGAGCAATGGCACGCTGGCCGTCAGAAAAAGAGGTGCCGGCGACCTCGGGGAAATAGACGGTAATATTTTCTTAAAAACATTACTCGGGGAAATTGCTGAAAAAAACATCTGGTAAATTTTTGTAATTAAACAATGGCTTTGGATATTTGCCTGCCCAAAGCCATTGTTTATTTATACGATATAAAGCGGGGTTTGTCTCTCGCAAATTATTCTATGTGATACTTTCTTACCTGATCATTGTTCACAAAAACTGATCAGTGGGCAGTCTTAGCAGGATGATACAAACCAAAGATGCGTGAATTTTTCTGATCGGCAAGCACAAGCTTATCTTTAGGTTTTGGATATCCGCGGCAGAGCGTGCCGCAGCGGTAAATACCACATTCCGGCTCAATCAGCAATAATGTACTTGGTTTCTGCAATCATGACCACCCGCCTAGCGGGTGGTTTGCACAAGGGCTATAAGCCCATGCTACCGGCCAGCGCCTAAAGACGCTGGCTTTCACATCTGTTCAAGCCTCTAGTGCCATTGCCACTTTTGCCACTCCTAAAGGAGCGTTC